>JABFWM010000100.1 GCA_013362195.1 Acidobacteriota bacterium | reverse complement strand
CGCCATTTCGGGCTCGCGGGCCGCGGCGCGCGCGAGCAGCAGGTTCGCCACGTTGGCGCAGGCGATGAGCAGCACGAATCCCACGGCCCCGAGCAGGACGAAGACGGCACGCCGGATGTCGCCGACCATCGCCTCGCGCAGCGGATACGTGGTCATGCCGATCTCGGCGTCGGCGTCGGGATACTCGCGCGCGAGGTTGCGCCCGATGGTCTCGACTTCGGTGGCCGACTGCTCCGTCGTGACCCCGGGCTTCAGACGGGCGACGACGTCGAGATACCAGGCGCCGCGCTGCCTCGTCACGAAGTTCTGGTCGTACTCGACTGGAAGCCACGCCTGCCGGTCGGCCGGATACGAGAACCCCTGCGGCATGACGCCGACGACTTCCCGGCTCACGCCGTCGAGCTGAATGCGGCGGCCGACGACGTCCGGGTCGCCCCCGAACCGCTGCTGCCAGAGTCCGTAGGACAACACCACGATGCTGGTGCGGCCGGGCGTGTTCTCGTCGGCGTTGAACGTGCGCCCGAGGATCGGCCGGACGCGGAGCACGTTGAACAGCGACGCGCTGACGTTCGCGACCGGAATGCGGATGGGTTCGCCCTGGCCGGTCAGGATCATCCGTCCCGTCGAGATCGCGGCGGCGTTCTCGAACGAGGTCGCGGTGCGCGCCACGTCGGTGAAGTTCGGGCCCGACATCACGGCGCGCCGGCCGTTCGCCGTGTGATACACGCCGACCAGCCGCTCGGATTCCGGATACGGCAGCGGCTTCAGCAGCACGCCGTTCACCACGCTGAAAATCGCGGTGTTCGCGCCAATGCCGAGCGCCAGCGTGACGACCGCGACCACGGTGAACGCGGGGGCCTTGACGAGGCGCCGCAAGGCGTAGAGCAGATCCTGACGGAGATGATCCATCGCGGAGGGGAATGAAGCGAGCCTCGTGCCGCGTGAACAACGCCGAACGCTCAGTGATTGAGCGCGTGCAGGCAGCGGACGTGTCCGCTGGCGGGCGGAGCACATCCCGGATCCGGACACCTCACGCGCCGCGCCACCCGGGATTGATCAGCGCGTAGAGCGCCTGGTCGCGGGGGATGCCGGCCTTGACGCTGCTCGACCGGAGGATGGCCTCGCGCGTGTAGCCGGCTTTCTCGAGCACGCGCGTCGAACGGGCATTGTCGGCGAACGGCAGCGCGAAGAGACGCAGCACGTTGCACTTGTCGAAGGCGTAGGCCGACACCATGCGGACGGCTTCGGTGGTGATCCCGCGGCCCCAGAACGCTTCGGCGAGCCAGTAGCCGATCTCGGCGGAATACCGCTCCACGTCGGAGCCTGGCGAGAAGCCGATGCCGCCGACCGCTTCGTCATCGACGTCAATGGCGAAGGTGATGACCGGGCGCGCCGAGACCACGCCGTCGATGAAGCGGCGCGCGTCCGCGGCGGTGTAGGGATGCGGGAAGCGGTCGCGCAACTGGCGCGCGATGTTCGCGTTGTTCGCGTGCCTCACCAGCGCGGGGACGTCCGCCGTGCGCCACGAACGGACCGTCGAGTAGCGTCCCTTCATCTCCACGCGGCCGCCATCAGAACAGATCGTGCCCCGAGCGCTTGAGCCACCGCTCGGCCTGACGGAAATCCGGGCACACGGCCTCGACGGCGCGCCAGAACCGGCGCGAGTGATCCGGGTGCCGCAGGTGCATCAGCTCGTGCAGGAGGATGTACTCGCGCACCGCCGGCGGCATCTGCAGCAGGCGGAAGTTCAGCGCGATGCGCCCGTCGCGCGAGCACGATCCCCAGCGCGAGCGCTGATTGCGGATCGTCACGCGCGTGACGGCGAGTCCGTGCGTGGCGGCGAGCGCCAGAAGCTGCGGAGGCAGCAGGCGCTTCGCGGCCTCGCGAACGCCGTGCTCGAGTGCCGGCCGCAGATTGCGGACCTCGGGCCCCACGCGCACCGCGACCGCACCGACGCGCACGATGTCATCGTCGCGGACGATCCGCGTCGGGACACCATCGAGCGGGATCTCCATGCCCACCGTCCACTCCGAGGGCGCCCGGCGCGCCGCCTGCAGCCGGACGCGTTCCCGCGTCGCCCACGAGAGGTGCCGCTGGGCGAACCGCAGCGCCTCGCCGCGCGATCCGCCGCGCGGAATCGTCACGCGCAGCGCCCCGTCCGGCCTGACCCGGAGAATGTAGCGCCGCGCGCGGCGCATGCGGACGAAATGGACGACGAACGCGGAGCCGTCCGCTTCGAGGCAGACGCTGGAGGATCGCGCGGAGTCGCGGGGCCGTGAGGCATCGCGCGGCACGCGCGTCGTCGCCGTCGTGGTGCCCGCCGCGTCACGCGGAAGATCGGTCGGCGTTCTCTCGCGGATCGCGCCCGCGGGCGGAAGATCGATGAGATGGTCCTCGCTGAAGGGAAGCCGGAACTGCACGTCAGCGCACCGCCCTTTCGCGGCTGCCGCGCGCGGGCAGACCGAGCGCGCGGGTGAACAGCCGATCGCGGAGGCGATCGGGGACCAACGCGCCGATGCGCGCCCGGAGTTTCGCGTCGGCCCCGACCAGATACCGCGTGCGCGGCGAGGCGGCCGTGAGCGCGTGTTCGACAACGACCGCCACGGTGTCCGGCGGTGCGCCCCGGCGCGCCGCATCCGCGGCCGCCTTCCGCATGGCCGCGGACAGGACGCGATACAGTTCGTCCGCACGCGGCGGAAAGCGCGCTGCGGCCTGCGCCGCCGCCTCGTTGCCCTTCTTCCAGATGGGCGTCGCGATGCTGCCAGGCTCGACCAGCGACACGTGCATCCCCCAGGGCTGCAGCTCGACCCGCAGGGCATCCGCCATCGCTTCGAGCGCGTGTTTCGACGCGCTGTAGGGTCCGAGCATCGGCATCGCGAGACGGCCCGCGATCGATCCCATGAACACCACGCGCCCGCGCGCCAGCCGAATCAGCGGCAGCAATGCCTGTGTGACCGCCAGTGGTCCCGTCACGTTCACCTCGAGCTGCTGGCGAAACTCGGCGAGCGGCAGGAACTCCAGCGGGCCCGCGACCGCGATGCCGGCATTGTTGACGAGCCCGTCGAGGCCCTCGCCGCCCACCATCCCGGCGACGGTTTCGGCGGCACGCCCGATCGACGCGCCATCGGCGACGTCGACGATCACCGGCTGCGAACGTGCCGACAGCTTCGCGCGCAGCGTCGCGGCATCCTCGTCGCGCCGGACGCCGGCAAATACCCGCCAGCCGGCCCGGTCGAGCCTGAGCGCGCAGGCTTCGCCGATGCCCGTCGATGCGCCGGTGATCACGCAGGCGCGCGGCCGCATGTCAGTGTCTCGTCAGCCAGCCGGAGACTCTCTCGCGCCACAGCCTGGTATCGACCACCTTCAGCACCCAGTGGCCCCTCGTCCGAAACACCAGCCCTTCGCTCTAAAAGACGCTGACTCAGGGGAGCCTGAACAGCGGGCGATGGCCGGGCATGTTGGGCCACGGCGTCAGCGCGAGCACGAGCAGCAGCGCGAGGGCGAAGAAGATCACCGCGGTTCGCGCCTTCTTCGCCTCGGGCACGCGGCGCACCATGACGCGACCGACGTGCGCGAGCACGAGCGCGGCCACCATCCCGAACGGATGCTCCACCGCCCAGTACCGAATCGAGCCCGTTCTCATCGCGACATCCATGTGCTGCATCGCCTGCTTCGTCAGCGGACTGAGCGCGAAGGAGAGAATCAGGCCGACGAGGAACTGCACGTCGAACGCAATCGTAAACAGCCCGCCCGCGCGATCGTCGGCCGGCGTCCAGCGGCGGGCCCGGAGCGCGCCGAGCGCCCGCACGACCGCAAGCACCCCGAGGAGGATGACGCCCCATCGAAGCCACGAGTGCAGCCACAAGCCGGCCGAATACATGGCGGCATCATATCAAGGCGGAACTTTCGGCCGCGAACGGTGTCCACTTCCGCATGCTCGAAGCGCGCGGGCTGACGAAGTACTACTCGGCGATCACCGGTGTTCGCGATGTCTCGTTCACCCTGCGGCCCGGCGCCGTCATCGGTCTGCTCGGGCCGAACGGGTCGGGCAAGAGCACGACCGTCGGCATGATCACCGGCCTGCTGGAGCCGTCCGGCGGATCGGTGCAGCTCGACGGTCAGGACATCCGCGAAGACCTCGTCGCCTACAAGGCGCGCCTCGGCTACGTGCCGGAGGAGGCGCAGCTCTACACCTGGATGAGCGGTGCGGAATATCTGACCCTCTGCGGTCGGCTGCGGGTCCTCCCCACGGCCACGGCGGCGAGGCGCATCGACGCGCTGCTCTCGATCTTCGATCTCCAGACCGATCGCGATGCGCCGATGAGCGCCTACTCGAAGGGCATGCGGCAGAAGATTCTCCTCTCGGCCGCGCTGCTGCACGATCCGGCGATCGTCGTGCTCGACGAACCCTGCTCCGGCCTGGACGTCGGCACGACCCTGGTCGTGCGCAGCCTGATCCGCCGTCTCGCCGACTCCGGACACATGATCGTCTACAGCTCGCACGAACTCGAGATGGTCGAGCGCGTCTGCAGCGAAGTGCTGATCCTGCGCGACGGCCGCGTCGCGGCGCACGCGTCGACGACGGCGTTGCGGCAGCAGGTGAATGCCAGCTCGCTCGAGGACGCGTTTCGCACGCTCGTGATGACCGCGGACGTTGACGCCGTGGCCGGCGAGATTCTCTCGGCGATCATGCACTGACCTGTTCCGCATGCCGACCACCGACTGGCGCACCGAGCTTCGGCAGGCGGTCACGATCGCGAGGGCGACGTTCGGCGGGTTCCTCCAGAGCGACATCATGCCGCAGGGGCTGCAGGCCTCTGCCATCATCTGGGCGGCTGCGTTCCTTGCCGCGCCGACGCTGTTCCTGTCGGCGCAGGGCCTCGCCAAATACGCGCTCCTGCAACGATACATGCCCCACCTCGTCGAGCGTGTGCTGTGGGACGACCGCGGGCTGTTCATCCTGCTCTCGGCCGGCTCGATCGGCCTGGTCTGCGTCGTCACGTGGGACACCCTGTTTCCGATGCGGCGCGACGTGTTCGTGCTCGGATCGCTGCCGCTGCCGACGCGCGTGCAGGCGGTGGGGCGGCTGGGCGGACTGTTCGCGCTGTTCGTCGCGTTCGCGGCCGCGTTGAACGTCATCGCGGCGCTCACCTTCTCCATGGCATCGGCGCTGCGGATCGAAGCCGCGGTTCGTGGCGTGCCCGCGCACCTGGCCGCCACCGTCGCCGCCGACGCGTTCGTGTTCTTCGGCCTCACGACGATTCAGGGCGTGCTGCTCGTCTGCTTCAGCCGGCGCGTCGCCGAACGCTTCGCGCCGATTCTGCAGATGCTGACCGTGGTCGCGGTGCTGCTCGCGTTGTTGTTCGAGGAGGTCCTGCGCAGCGCCACCGCGGCGGCGCTGCAGCGCGGCGACATCGGCGATCCGTTTCTCCGCTGGTTCCCGCTCGCCTGGTTCCTGGGCATCTACGAGCTGCTGGCGGGCACGTCGCGGCCGATCATGGTCTGGCTCGGCCTTCGCGGCGCGTTCTGGTCGGTGACGCCGCTCCTGATGACGGTCGCGTTGTACGTGTTCGCGTTCCGGCGGCTCTGCGCGCGCGCGATGGAAACATCGGCCCGGTCGGCGTCGTTTCCGCTGTTCCGCTTCGTGTCCGCCACGATCCGGAAGCTGCTGGTGCGGCACCCGACCGAACAGGCGGTCTGCGCGTTCACGCTGCGGGTCCTCGCGCGCAGCCGCCGTCACCGCATGCTGATGGCGATCTACGTCGGCGGCGCGCTCGCACTGATCGCGACGTCCGTCCTGCCGCTGATCCTCGAACCGGACGCCGCGGCCGTCGCGCGGCCGACGGCCGGCCTGCTCGCGCCGCCGCTGATTCTCAGCGCCGCGCTCGCCGTGGGTTTTCGCGCGCTGATCGCCATTCCCGTCGATCTTCCGGCGCGCTGGGTGTTCCGCACGTGTTCGTTGACGCCCCTGCGCGTCGGCGGCGGGCTTCACAAAGCCGGACTGCTCGTCGTCGTCCTGCCGGTGGCGTTGACGGCGTGGATCCCGGCGGCGGCGCTGTGGAACACGGCGATGGCCTGGCGCCATGCGCTCTTCTGCACGACGCTGTCCGTGCTGCTGCTCGAACTGCTGCTGATGCGGTTCTCCGGCGTCCCGTTCGCGAAGCAGTACATCCCGGGCAGCTCGCGGTTTCACATGCTGTGGCCGTTTTACTTGACGTGCTTCCTGACCTACACGTACACGGCGGCGGCAGGGGAGCGTGAGCTGTTGCGGGACGGCGGATTGTCGGGCGCGGTGATCTTCCTCGGGAGCGCCGCGATCGCTGCCGCGAGCGCGCGCTGGTGGTCCCTCTGGCACGCGCCAGAGCTGTCATTCGACGCCGACATTCCCGACGCGATGTTCCAGGGGTTCAATCTGAGCGAAGGCGTGGCCGCGCACGCCGTCGCCACCCGGCACGCCAGCGGCTCGAGCGCGTAGCGGCCGCGCGATCGACTGAAGCGCGCGCCAGTTGCCCCGGTCCGAGGCGCGCTGTCCGACGCGATCCGTCGAGAGCATCGTCTTTGCGCTCGCAATTCGTCAGCGAGGCGCGGCATCGTGCAGGGGCCTGCTAAGATGCTGATCGATGAGCGCTTCTCCTCGTCCCGGCACCATCACGTGGCAGGATCTGACGGTCGCGAACGCCGAGGTGGTGCGCGATTTCTATGCGGCGGTCGTCGGGTGGACGCCGGAGCCGCTCAGCATGGGCGCCTACGCGGATTTCGTGATGAAGGCCGACCACGAGGCGGTCGCCGGCGTGTGCCACGCGCGCGGCCCGAACGCGGATCTCCCGCCGCAATGGCTGATCTACATCACCGTCGAGGATCTCGATCACAGCCTCGCGGAATGCGAACGGCTCGGCGGCAGCATGATCGCGCCGCCGCGCAGCATGGGCGGCGGCCGCTTCTGCGTGATCAGGGATCCCGCCGGCGCCGTGGCGGGCCTCTACCAGCCGCCCGACGCGGCGTAAGCGGTGATGCCGCTGTTCGTCTTCGATCTCGACGGCACGCTGATCGACTCCCGGCGCGACCTTGCCGATGCCGCCAATGCCCTGATCGTCGAACGGGGCGGCACGCCGCTCGCCGTGGATGACATCGCGCGAATGGTCGGAGAGGGGGCCGCGCTGCTCGTCCGCCGGGCGCTCACGGCCGCCGGACTCGATCCGGAATCTCCTCACGCGCTGCCGCGGTTCCTCGAGCTCTACGACGAGCGGCTGCTCGTGCACACGCGCGTGTACGACGGGACACGCGAAGCGCTCGACGCCCTGCACGCGATCGCGCCGATGGCCGTCCTGACGAACAAGCCCACACACCACACGACCGCAATCCTCGACGGGCTCCGCCTGTCGCATCTGTTTCGGTGGGTACTCGGCGGGGATGGGCCGCTGCCGCGCAAGCCCGATCCGAGCGCGCTGCAGGAGCTGATGACCCGTGCCCACGCGTCGCCGGAGCGAACGGTCATGATCGGCGATTCGGCGGTGGATCTGGCGACGGCGCGCGCGGCCGGCACGCGCGTCTGCCTCGTGCGGTACGGCTTCGGCTTTGCGGCCTCGCGACCCGATGTGCGGCCATCCGACCTGGCCGTCGACCGCCCGGCGGATCTCGTCCCGGCGCTCCGCACCGTCGCCGCCTGACGCTCCCGCTCGTCACAGCCGCGTTCCACTCGTTCGCGGTCGATCGCCCGCCCGCCGTGACGAACTCCGGCGCGTCCGTGACGAACGCAGCCACCGCGTCGCCATGTCACATTTCCGGCGACCTGCTTCCACCGCTGCCAGTACAAGGGCGCGCAGGAGCCCTGCTGCCCATGTGGTCGCTGTTCACCGTATTGCTGTTGACGATGGGCCCTTCCGATCCGGCGTCGCACGTCCGGGCCGAATCACCCGTCATGCGGGCGCTGCTCGATGAAGCGATGCTGAAGTCGCCGACGGTGCAGGCGCTCGTCTCCGAGCTCGAATGCAGCGACACCATCGTCTATGTGGAGTTCACGCGGGTGCCCGGCGTCCGGCGCGCCCGCACCAAACTCGTCGCCGCGCCGGAAGGGTTCCGGTTCCTGCGCATCTCGATCCACGTCCTGGTGCCTCCCGTCGATCGCCTGCCGCTCCTGGCGCACGAACTGCAGCATGCCGCGGAAATCGCGCGGGAGACGAGCGTCCGCGATGACAAGGCGATGCGGCGGCTCTATCAGCGGATCGGCAGCGAGGCGTGGGACGACACGTTCGAGACCATCGAAGCGATGGAGGTCGAGCGGCGGGCGCGGGCGGAGCAGTTCGCGCGGCGAAGTTCCCCAAGGCAGCAGTAAACGGGGTCGCCTCACACTCGTCACGGCCTGCGGCTCTCCACGAAGACCAGAAGGAAGACAGGCCAACGGCGCTCTCCCTGCCGGTGAATGTACTTACCGCTCGTAGGACTCCCGCCTGGACGATGCGGAGAGCTTGATCACGAAGCGCTGCGGCTCGGCCCAGAACTGATCGCGCATGGCGCGAAGGCTGTCGGCGCCGCTGTAGCTGATCGACGAGCAGAGGTGCTTGATCATCTCGCGGACGATGGGGCGCGCCGAGCCGCGCGCCGGCACGCTGACCTCCATCCCTTCGGCGCCGATCGCATCGATCTCGACGCGATCGGCGTCCTCGACGTCGAGGCGATCGCGGATCGCCTCGAGCGACGCCATGCCGCGCAGCACCTTGAACGGGACCTTCACCGGCTTCTGCGCGTCGGGCAGCAGCACCGACTTGTGCACGATCTCGCCGGGCGCCTCCTCGGTGCCGGCGAAGGCGCTGCCGAGCATGGCGCAATCGCCGCCGAAGAGCAGCGCCTGCGCCAGCGCGCCGTGGCGGCGGATGCCGCCGTCGGCAATCAGCGGCACGTCGCTGCCACGCAGCGCCAACCGGCATTCGACGAGCGCCTGTGCCTGCGGCACCCCGAAGCTGGTCGTCATGCGGGTCGTGCAGCCGCCGCCCGGTCCGATGCCGACCTTGATGCCGTTCACCCCGCGCTCGAGGAGGAACCTCGCGCCGTCCGCGCTGCCGACGTTGCCGGCAATCATCTCGACGCCGCCGAACCGCGCGCGCAGTTCCCCGATCGCCCGGTCCATCACGACGGAGTGGCCGTGCGCGATGTCGATCACGAGCACGTCGACGCCCGCCTTGATCAACTCGGCCGCGCGTTCGAGGTAGTCGCCGGTCGCACCGACGGCCGCGCCGACGCGGAGACGGCCCTGATCGTCTCTCGTTGCAAACGGCAGGCGGCGCTGCCGCAGCAGATCGCGCGAGGTGATCAGCCCGATCAGCTCGCCCCGCTCGTTCACGAGCGGCAGCTTCTTGATCTTGCGTTCCACCATCATGTGCTCCGCCGACTCGGGCGACAGCGGTCCGCGATGCACGACGAGGCGATCGGCCGGCGTCATGCGGTCGGCGACGCGCAGGCCGCGGCCCGAGACGAACCGGATGTCGCGCTCGGTCAGCAGGCCGGCCAGCCGTCGCTGATCGTCGACGACGACGAGCGTCCCGACGCGCGAGCGCGACATCACGGCCGCGGCTTCATCGATCGTTGCGGACGCGGCAATCGAGTAGGGATCGCGGATGATGCCGTGCTGCGTGCGCTTCACCTTCTCGACTTCGCGCACCTGCGGCTGGATGTCGCCCAGCCTGAAGCCGCGATCGATGATGCCGATGCCCCCTTCCTCGGCCTGCACGATCGCCATCGGCGCGCGGGTGACCGTGTCCATGTTGGCGGAGACGATCGGCCGCTTGAGCACGATGTGCTGCGAGACGCGGCACGACAGATCGATGACCGCCGGATCGCGGCGCACCACGACGCTGCGCTGCGGCTTCAGCAGGAAGTCGTCGAACGTACAGCCGTGCACCAGCTCGGCCACGGTGCGCGCGGCTGCGTCTCCTATCTGCGGAAAGTCCGGGCCTGGCATCCCGCGATCCTATCGCGCTCGGAATGCACGGGCATAATAAGAAGAACGGTGCGACCGCGTCTTCCCGTGTTCATTCGTGTCCCAATGCGACCGCGTCTTCCGGTATCCATCCGTGTCCATGCGTCGTGGATCCTCGTCGCATGCTGCACCGGCGCGACGCTGATGGCCGCGCAGCAGCTTCCGCCGCCGCACCCGGTGCCGCAGATCGCGCCGCAGCCGACCTTCACGGCGTGGCTCGCCGCCTTCCGCGCCGACGCGGCAGGCCGGGGCATCAGCGAAGCGACGCTCGATCGCGCGCTGGACGGCCTCGAACCTCTGCCCGTCGTCGTCGACCGCGATCGATCGCAGGCGGAAATCGTCCTGACGCTGGACCAGTACCTGGAACGGCGGCTGACGCGGGCGATGGTGAAGACCGCGCGTCAGATGGCCGCGAGGCATCGCAGCCTCCTCCAGAAAGTCAGTGCCAAATACGGGGTGCCGCCAACCGTCATCGTCGCGATCTGGGGATTGGAATCGAACTTCGGCCGGTTCAGCGGGGTGCGGCCGACGATCGCGACGCTGGCGACGCTGGCCTACGATCCGCGGCGCTCCGCGATGTTTCGCGAGGAGCTGATCGACGCGTTGAAGATTCTCGACCACGGCGACGTCGAACCCGCCGCGATGCGCGGATCGTGGGCGGGCGCGCTCGGGCAGCCGCAGTTCATGCCCTCGAGCTTTCTCGAGTTCGCGCAGGATTTCGACGGCGATGGCCGGCGCGATATCTGGAAGTCGATGCCCGACGTCTTTGCGTCGATCGCCAACTATCTTTCTGCGCACGGATGGACGAAGGGGCAGACATGGGGGCGGGAGGTGAAGGTGCCGTCCGCGATCGCGGACCGCGTCGCGGAGGCGGCGCCGCTCCAGATCGAAGGATGCCTGGCCGAGCGCCAGATGACGGTCGCGCTGCCGCTGCGGGAATGGCGATCGCTGGGCGTGACGACCGTCGCAGGGGCGCGGCTGCCGAATTCCGATGTCGACGCGTCGCTGGTGGCCGCGGGGCCGCGCCGGTTTCTCGTCTATCCGAACTATCAGGCACTGCTCGCCTACAACTGCGTCCACGCCTACGGCTTGAGCGTCGCGCTCCTCTCCGACCGCGGCCGCTGAGCAGCGGGGCGATCGAGGACGGCCGGCCGCGCGCGCCGACACAGTATGATCGACGGGTGGCGGCTCTGAAGGTCCTCGAGGCGAAGTTGCGCGAGCGCCTCGCGGGAACGCTGCCGGGCGTCGAGGCGCAGTTGCGGTTCGCGCCGCTGCCGCCGCGCGGCAACTGGAAGCCGGGACACTTTCCGCCTGACGCGCGCATCGCGGCCGGACTGCTGCTGCTCTATCCGGGTCCGCACGGCATCTCGCTTCCACTGACCGTGCGCGCCAGCGGCCTTCGCCGCCACGCCGGCCAGATCAGCCTACCCGGCGGCGCGCGGGATCCGGGTGAAACGCTTGCGCAGGCCGCGCTGCGCGAAGCGCATGAAGAGATCAGCGTCAATCCCGACAGCGTCCGCGTACTCGGCGAATTGACGCCGGTGCACGTGCTCGTCAGCGGCTTCACGCTGCATCCGATCGTCGCGATCACCGATCATCGGCCGGCGTTCTCACCGGCGCCCTACGAAGTCGAAGAAGTCCTCGAAGTGTCGCTGGACGACCTGCAGGACGCCTCGCGCATCCGGCAGGGCACGCGCATGCGCGAAGGGATCGCGGTGGAGTATCCCTACTTCGATTTGTTCGGCCATCAGGTCTGGGGCGCGACGGCCATGGTGCTCGGCGAGTTCATCTGCCTGCTGCAGACATGAGCCCGTGTAAATGATGTCCCCGATTTATACCCCCGAACCTCGCCGCTCTCCCCTCGCTGCCTCCCGCCCCTCGCCCCTCGCCGCTCGCCCATCACACCTCGCACCTCGCCGCTCGCCCCTCG
>JABFWM010000209.1 GCA_013362195.1 Acidobacteriota bacterium | reverse complement strand
AATCGTCCTCGGGTCTGCGCCGGTCGGACAGCTGTGGGAGCAGGCCGTCAAAGCGAGGGGCGCCGTCGGCATCGTCTCCACCGCTGACGCACCGTACATCCGTCCCGACGATCCCGCGACGTTCACGGCGGCCGATCAATGGGACGTGCTGCAGTGGGGCAGCGTGCCCTACGATCCGGAGCGCAAGGCCTTCGGGTTCAAGGCTGGTCTGCGCGCCGCCGCCCGCATGCGCGCGCGGTTGCGGGAAGGATCGGTCCGCTTGAAGGTGACGGTGCGGTCCGCGTTCTACGACGGCCCGGCGCGATCGCTCATCGCCGAGATCCCCGGCACGCGGCGGCCTGACCAGCGGATCGTGATGGTCGCGCACGTGCAGGAACCCGGCGCCAACGACGACGGGAGCGGATGCGGCACGCTCGCGGCGCTGGCCATCGCGATCGCCGCGGCCGTGCGCGAGGGGGCGCTGCCGCCGCCGGGGCGCACGCTCATGTTCATGTGGGCCGATGAAGTGGCGGGCAGCCGTCACTGGCTGGCGTCGCACGCTGACGCGGCGCGCCGCGTCCAGTACATGTTCGCGCTCGACATGACCGGCGAGGACACGTCGAAGACCGGAGGCACGTTCCTGATCGAGAAGCAGCCGGATCCGTCGGCCGTGTGGCCGCGGCCCTCGGACCCGCACACCGCCTGGGGCGCCAGCGAGGTGAAGGCGGCGTCACTGAAGGGCAGCCTGCTCAACGATCTGCATCTCGCGATCTGCCGGCGGCGCGCGCGCGATGTGCAGTGGATCGTCCGGACCAACCCGTACGAAGGCGGCAGCGATCACACGGCGTTCGGCGACGCGGGGATCCCGTCGCTGCTCAACTGGCATTTCACCGATCGCTACTACCACACGAATCTCGATCGCCCCGACAAGACGAGCGCCGCCGAGATGGTCAACGTTGGCGTCGCCGTTGCGACGAGCGCGTGGTTTCTCGCGTCAGCCTCGGACCGCGATGCGCTCGCCGTCGTCGATCTCGTCGCGCAGGCGGCCGCCGACCGGCTCGGGCTGGAGCGGCGTCAAGGCGCCAGCGCGGAAATCATGACCGCCTGGACGAAGTGGTATCGCGAGGCGCTCGCGTCGGTGAAGGCGCTGCCCGTGATCGGACCGACAGCCGACGTGGACGCCCGGGTCGGGGCTGCTATCCGCGCGCTGTCAGCGGCTGCCACGCGGTGACTTCGTAGGTACGCCAGGCCGTCTCGCCGCGCCGCGTGACCGATCCACGTTTCGCCGCGTCGTCCCAGGTGAGGATCACCTCGCTCAGCCGCGGCGGCACACCGCCATCGTCCTCGTAGAGGATCGTCGACGCGTTCTGCGAGCCGCACACGAGCACCGTCAGCCGCCACGACGCGGGATCGTCGGTGTGCAGTGTCGGATCCGCGAGAGGAAGCAGCGATCCGTCCTTGACGAAGAGGGGCACGCGATCGAGCGGCACGTCGATCTGCATCGTGCGTCCGCCCTCGTGCCGCGCGCCGCTCCAGTACTCGAGCCACGCACCAGACGGCAGGTACACGGTGCGGCTCGACTGGCCGGCGACCACCGGCGCGGCCATCAGATCGGCGCCAATCAGGAACTGATCGTCCACCGGCCACGTCTGCACATCGTCCGGGTAATCCATCACGAGCGCGCGGCAGGGCGGAATGCCTTCGCGGTGGTACCGCACGAAGGCCGCGTGGAGCACCGGCACCAGCCGCATGCGCAGCTCGAGGATCGCGCGGCACGCCGTTTCCAGCCGTTCCCAGTCGGCCGCGAACTCGCCTCGGTTGTTCGCGTCCCGATTGATCTGCTTCCAGGGAGGATTCCTGATGTACCACGCGTTGATGAGCGCCATCGGCGAGACGATCACGGACTGCACGCGCCGGATCAGGTCTTCGTCGCTGCGCGCGTCCCGCACTTCGGGCGTCCACAGCAGGCCCGAGAAGCTGGCGTGCGCGATCGATTTGACGAACGTCGCGTGATCGTAGAGATCGCTGTAGAGCACGTACGGATACGGGGCCGCCAGCGCCTGCGACGAGCGCACGAGGCCGTAGGTGCGCTGCGCGCGCTTGTCGAACATCCCTTGAATGGCGTCCTGATAGCGGAGCCCGAACAGCGAGTGCATCTGCTCGCCGTCGGCGCCAGAGGGGAACTGCGCCAGCTCGGGAAACGACCAGTTGTGTGTGAAGTCCGAGTTGTCGCACTCGTCGAGCTTGTAGCCCGAGACGCCAATCGCGACGTGCTCGCGCTCGTGATAGTCGGCGAAGACGCGTCGCGCGTCCTCGGTGAGGAAATCGGGGACGATGCCGTCCCAGACTTCGTAGTCGCCGGCATGCGCGAACAGCGCGTCGTAGATTGGCGAGCTCGGGTGCGTGAAGGCGTGCTCCCACAGGTTCACGCGGAAATGCTGGGCGCCGAGGGTCTCGATGAACGCCGCGGGATCGGGGAAGCGGTCGCTCCACCGATACGAGCAGGAATACGCGTGCGTCTGCCAGCCCGGTTCGAGGCCGATCACGTCGCAGGGCATGCGCCGCGCTCGCAGGTCCGCCGCGAGCGACAGCGCGTCCTGCTGCGTGAAGTCGCGTTCGACGCGGTACCAGACGCCGAGTCCCCAGCGCGGCGGCAGCGCGCCGCCGCCGGCGAAGAGGTTGTAGCGCTGCACCGCGAGGCGCAGCGTCGGGCCGCCGAAGACGTAGACGTCGACGCCCGCGCATTCCGGGATTTCGATCATCACCTCGCTTGAGTGATTGAACCGGAAGCGGCGGTAGGCGGCGGGCAGGACGTCCTGCGTCAGATCGCGTGCCGGCTCGTCGGCCGGTGGTGCCGCATGGCGCGTCTTCCGCGGCTTGTTCCCGCAGTAGATCGTCGCGTATCGGGCGGTGTCGACGAGCACGCCATATCCACGCGTCGTCTCGTAAAAGGGGGCCGGCGCGTGCGAGTCGCCGGAATCGATCAGCGGATCGGCGTTGACGCGCAGTGTCTTCTTCAGGCCGCGCTGCATGAACGACTGCATCTGCACCCCGAGGCCGTAGACCATCTCGTTCGGCGCGAGCGGCAGCGTGACGACGACGCCGCGGCGCGTCGTGCGCGCCGTGACCGTCACCGGGCAGGCGTCGACGCGTGGCAGCGCGGCGAGTGCGTCGCCGGCGGGTGGGTAGTGACGCGTGCGCACCGGCGTGATCGTGTCCGGCGTCCCGAACGAGAATGTCCAGAT
>JABFWM010000392.1 GCA_013362195.1 Acidobacteriota bacterium | reverse complement strand
TGCACCGAGTCGTTCGCGTAGCTGTCGCCGAGCGCCTTGCCGCGGATCCACAGTCGATACGGCGTGTGGGCGCTCGCCTGGAAGGTCATCTCGAAGTAGTCCGCCGGCGACGCGCTCGCGGTCGTGACCTTCGCCAGTCCCGCGTTCGCACTCTGCATGCGCGCGCCCGACGCGGCGGTGGCGTCGGCGACGCTCGACCACGCGCCCGCCGCGCTGCCGTCCGCCGCGTACAGCACGACATCGTCGGGCGCGGCCGCGACGCCGCCGCGCGCGGTCAGCAGCGTTGCGTCGTTCTTCGCTGCCCCGGGGCTGGTGGTGAGGAAGCGCGAGGCCGACAGCACGATCTGATCGATGCCGAGACCGTCCTCGCGGACCTGCACGCGGATGCGGTGGACGCCCGTCGAGGCGAAGTGGACGGCCGGGCCGAGCACGCCGACGCCGTAGCCGTTGTCCTGCCAGCCCCAGCCCGAGACGCCGCAGCTGCTGCACTCTTCGAGCGACACCGTGGTGCCGCTGGTCGACCCGATGCCCCAGACCGGCGAGCCCGCGGCATCGATCGCATCGCTGAACTGCACGAACACCGAATCGTTCGCCCAGGTGTCGGCCGAGGCCCGTCCACGGATCCACAGGTGATAGTCGGTCCGCGCGTCGGCATTGAACGACAGCTCGAAATAGTCGGCGGGGTTCGCCGCCGGCGCGACAATCTTCGGCGCTCCGGCGTCGGGGTTCTGCAGCCGCGATCCCGCCGCGGCGCTGGCGTCGGCAACCACCTGCCAGCGGCCGACGACGGACGCGGACGCCGCGTACAGCACGATCTCCGGCGTGGCCAGTGAGGGCCCGGACACGACCGCGCGCCGGACGTTCAGGCGTCCACCGGTGGCGGTGCGTCCCTGCAGCGAAGCGATGCGATCCACGGCGCCGAGCAGCCGCGCCCTCAGATCGGGACCGACGAGCGCGGTCGCGGCGTTGACGAGCGCGGCGGCGCCGGTCACGTGCGGCGCGGCCATCGACGTGCCGGTGTAGAACGCGTAGCCGTTGCGCGGAATCGTGCTCAGGATGTCGACGCCGGGCGCGCCGAGATCCACCGTCCGCGCGCCGAAGTTCGAGAACCCGGCCAGCCCGTCGGAGCGATCGGTCGCGGCGACCGTGATCACCGAGTTGTAGCCGGCCGCCGCCGTCGTGTCGTAGCCGGCCGGGTACGACGGCGTGCGATCGAGATCGTCGCCAATGCCGTCCGGCCCGCCATTGCCCGCTGCCGCCACGAACAGGATGTCGGCGCGCGCGGCCCGCCCGATCGCGTCGAGCAGCGCCTGCGAGAAGCCGCCGCCGTTCCACGAGTTGTTGATCGCGACCAGGTTCAGCCCGTGCCGCGTCTTCAGGTCGGTGAAGTAGTCGACGGCGCGAATCGCGTCGGCGGTCGTCCCGCCGGTCGGGCCCAGGAACTTCGCCGGAATGATCGTGACGTTCCAGTTCAGGCCCGCGATGCCGATGCCGTTGTTGGCGCGGGCGCCGATCGTCCCGATGACGTGCGTGCCGTGGGCGTCGATCGACGGATCGGCGCTGCTGCCGTCGTACACCGAATTGTCGCCGTCGAAGAAGTCCCAGCCGTGCACATCGTCCACGTAGCCGTTGCCGTCGTTGTCGATGCCGTCGACCGGATCGTACGGGTTGGTCCAGATCGGGCCGGCCGGCTGCGCGCCGAGATCCTCGTGATCGATGTCGACGCCCTCGTCGATCACGCCCACGTAGACGTGCGAGGAGCCGAGCGACACGTTCCAGGCCTCGGGCGCATCCACGTCCGCGCCCGCGATGCCGCCGGGGTTGCCGTCGATCGGCTGCGCCGTATTGTTCAGGCCCCAGAGCTGCCCGAACTTCGGATCGTTCGGCACGGTGCCGGCCTCTCGCGTGTAGATCCAGTTGGGCTCGGCGAACTCGACGGAGGGATCGGCGGCGAGCGACGAAATGGCCGCGCTCACGCCGACGCTGCCGTCGAGCGTCAGCAGCTCGACGTCGCCGTCGCCTGCGCCATGCCGCAGGCGATGGCGCTCGTGCCGCAGCCTCGCGCGGGCGAGGCCGCGGGCGCGCGACTTCTCACCTTCGCCGGCGCCTGAACGGTACTTGACAATGAGCTCGTTGGCGGCGAAGCGGGGCCGGACCGGCGCCTGGGCGCGGATGCGCGAGGCCCCGGGAGAGATGAACGCCGCCAGCAAACCGACACCGATGCTGAAGACGCGAATCGTACGCATAGTCTGGAACCGCGGATGGCGCGACAGTATCGCTGCAGAAAGAAAAACCCCGTCCGGCTGGACGGGGTGTGATTCGACCGTCGCATTGCGCGACGCGGTTGGCAGTGTCTCAGAAAGGGCGGGCGAAGTGCAAGCTGAGCGAGCTTACGATCCGCCGGCCTTGCGAGGCGTGCTCGTCTTCGCGCCCTTGCCGCGCGTGTCGGCCTTCGCGCCGCCGCCCTTCGCGCGCGGGGTGCGCGCTTTCTTGGGCTCTGCCGCCGGCTCGCCTTCTTCGCCGCCTTCCGCGCGCTTGGCGCGCAGGCGGTCGGCCGCGGCGCGCAGCCGCCCGCCGACGCCCTTCGGCTTCTTCTCGGCGGCGGCTTCCGCCTTCTCGGCTTCCGCGTTGGGATTGTATTCGCTGCCGACCAGCTCGATGCGGGCGACCTCGGCGCTGTCGCCGCGGCGGTAGCCGAGCCGCAGGATGCGCGTGTAGCCGCCGGGACGCGCTTCGAAACGCGGCGCAATCGTGTCGAACAGCTTGGCGACGACGTCGCGGTTCGTGATGTCCTGGAGCACCAGGCGCCGCGCGTGCAGCGATCGGCCGTTGGCGCTGCCGCCGGCGAGGCCGCGCTTGGCGATCGTGATGATCCGCTCGACGAACGGACGCAGCTCCTTCGCCTTCGGGACCGTCGTCTCGATGTGCTCGTAGCGAATCAGCGCTTCCGCCTGGCTGCGGAGCATCGCCATGCGATGCTCCGTCACCCGTCCAAGCTTTCGATGTCCTACTCTGTGGCGCATTTCTCTGTCCTAATCTTCCGCCTGAAGGCGGAAGCGACAAGCGGTGAACCGCAGCTTCCGGCTTGAGCCGGAAGCTCCCTATTCCTGCGATTGCGCGGCGGGCTGATCGAGCCGCATGCCGAGGCTCAGGCCCATGCCGGACAGGATCTCCTTGATCTCGTTCAGCGACTTGCGCCCGAAGTTCTTCGTCTTCAGCATCTC
>JABFWM010000508.1 GCA_013362195.1 Acidobacteriota bacterium | reverse complement strand
GAACTCACCGCCCTCGCGGATCTGCGCGCCGCCGCATCGTCGGTCGGCCGGTTGTGGCGGCAATCCCCGCGCGCGACGATCTTCTCGTCTCCGGAGTGGATCGGCGCGTGGTGGTCCTGGTTCGGCAACGGACGGCTGCGCGCGTGGATCGATGACGGCGACGACGGCGCGACGGCCTTCGCGCCGCTCTTCGTTCGCGACGGCTGGAATGGCGCGCCGGAGCTCGCCCTCGTCGGGCTCGGCAACTCGGACTATCTCGACGCGCCCTCGTCCGACGCGGCAGCGCTGAGCGCGCTCATCGACGCCGCGGTCGAGGCGTGCGCGCGCGACGGCGTGTCAGCGGTCGAATGGTCGCGGCTCGATCCGGCATCGACCCTCGCGGCGGCGCCTCCGCCGGACGGATGGGCGTGCCGGCTGCAGGATGCCGAGCCATGCGTCGCGCTGCCGCTGCCGGCGAGCAACGGCGCGTTCGACGCCGGCCTGCGCGGCATGATCGCGCGGAACCTCCGGCGTGGATTCGATGCCGCCGCGGCGCGCGGAACCGTCCGCTTCGAGCATGCGACGGGCGAGCGGGTGGCCAGCGTGCTCGAGGATCTGTTCGCGCTGCACGGCGAACGGTGGCGAGCGCGCGGGATGCCCGGCGTCCTGAGCGACGCACGCGTGCAGCGATTCCATCACACCGTCGCGCGCGAGGCCGATCGCGCGGGAATGCTGCGACTGATCCGCCTGACGATCGGCGGCGAGACCGCCGGCGTGATCTATGGCTTCACGACGCCGGCCGGAGCTTGTCTCTATATCAGCGGATTCAATCCGGCATGCGCCGCCTGCAGTCCCGGCACGCTGCTCATCCGCGAGCTGATTCGCCGCGCCATCGACGATGGCGCCCGAGAGATCGACTTCCTGAGCGGACGCGAACCGTATAAATATCACTGGGGCGGCCGCGACCGCCGCGTCCTGCTCTGTCGTCTGCGGCGCCCTCCGGCGCGGCGGCTGACGCCGGCGTCGCGGGACGTTCCGCACCTGCGGGCAAGCAGTGAGCGGACGCAGCCGCCGGCGGCGGCACGCGCGCGAACCGCATGACGCCGCTCACGCCATGGCTGACAGGCCCGCCACCACGACGCCGCGCGTGCGTTCCGCGAGTTCGCGCACCGAATCACGCGTCACCGTGGTCGTATCGATCGGCTCGTGAACCGTGACCGCAACCTCGCCGGGACAGACCATCAGCCGGCCTTTCAGCATCACGTGCCGGCTGCCCGCGATGCTGATCGGCACGATCGGCACGCCCGCCTCCAGCGCCAGCACGAACGATCCGCCTTTGAAGCGTCCGACCGTACCGTCGGCGCTGCGCGTCCCCTCCGGAAAGACAATCAACGAATGATGCTCGCCGACGAGGCGTGCCATCTTCTTCAGGACGCCCGCCCCCGGGCGCGATCGATCCACCAGCAGGTGCCCGGTCCGCCGCAGGTGCCAGCCGAGAAACGGAACGCGTCCCAGGGAGTCCTTGGCGACGATCCGCAGTTGATACGGGAGCGCGGTGAAGACGATCGGGATGTCGTAGATGCTCTGGTGATTGGCCGCGAACACGTAGCTGCGGGACGGGTCGAGCCGCTCGAGACCGCTGACGCGCACCCGCACGCCGGTGGTGGCGAGAATGAACCGCGCCCAGGTGCGCGCGCACGTGTGCCCGACGTCGCCGCTCCGGTCGAAGAGCGACGAGAGCAGCGACACCGTCCCGAGCACGATCGTGTAGAGGGTGACGGCAGGAATGAGGTACAGGACCGTCCGCCACCAGTGAAATCTCGTCAACCGATCCACCGCTGATGGACACGGATGCACACGGATGCATCCAGCCCGATCGATCCTGTGGTCCCGGTCTTCATCGGTGCAGATCCGTGGTGGATCACTTCGCGTTCTGCATCTTCGTCACGCCGCCCGTCTGGGCAACGGCCGCGGGGGCAGCCGCCGGAGCGGCGGGAGGCGCGGGTGCCGGCACCGGCGCCTCGATGTAGCGGCCGAAGATCATCTTCCCGGCGGTGGTCTGCAGCACGCTGGTGACGACGATGTCGATGTTCTTGCTGATCATCCGCCGCGCGTTGTCGACGACGACCATCGTCCCGTCGTCGAGATACGCGACGCCCTGGTTGTATTCCTTGCCTTCCTTGAGGATGAACACCTTCATGAACTCGCCGGGCAGCACGACCGGTTTGAGCGCGTTGGCGAGCTCGTTGATGTTGAGGACGCTGACGCCGCGGAGCTGGGCGACCTTGTTCAAGTTGAAATCGTTGGTGACGATCTTCCCCTGGAGCGTACGCCCGAGCTCGATCAGCTTGAGATCGACCTCGCGCACGTCGGGGACATCGATGTCCGAGATCATCACGTCCACCCCGGCCATCTTCTGAATCTTCTGCAGAATGTCGAGGCCGCGGCGGCCGCGGTTGCGCTTCAGCGAATCCCCCGAATCGGCGACGAGCTGCAGCTCCTTCAGCACGAACTGCGGAATGACCAGCGTGCCGTCGAGAAATCCCGTCTCGCAGACGTCGGCGATCCGCCCGTCGATGATGACGCTCGTGTCGAGGATGCGATAGCGCTTCTGCGGCCCGGCGTCGCGAAAGAGATTGACGAGACGCTGCGGCTGCAGCCACTCTCCCTTGCGCGCGCCCATGACGATCCCGAGATAGGGGAACACCAGGAGGATGAAGCTATGCAGGAAGCCGACGCGCGGGTCCGACGCATCCGCCCAGAAGAGCGCCGCGCCAATCGTCTTCGCGAGTCCCAGGCCGATCGCGCCGCCGATCAACGCGCCCAGCAGATCCGTGACTTCGGTTTCGCGCAGGCGGGTCTCGATGAGCACCACGACCACGCCGAGCAGGGCGCCGATGCTGCCGTTGACGACGACCGCCGGGTGGAAGGGGTGGAGAAGCGCGGCCGCCCAGGCGACGGCAGCCACGAACAGCGCACGGGCGACGATGTTCCAGGGCATGGGGGCTCCGGAGATGAACGCCGCGACATACGAATGACGCGCGGCCCCCGTATGATACCGCGGGGGTTGCGCTGATGGATATCGCCGCGGTTTTATCGATCGCCGCGTCCGCGTGGATTTCGCTGCCGCACGGCGACACTGTCTGGGAGCTGCTGGAAACGACGGTTCCGTTCACGTTCACCGAGCCGATGAACACCGGCGGGACCCTCACCGGCGCGCCCAGTCACGTCGGCAGCGAGGCGAGT
>JABFWM010000181.1 GCA_013362195.1 Acidobacteriota bacterium | reverse complement strand
ACACCGGACGCGCGGCGCAGGTGCTCGACCGGCTGGTCGCGCTCTCCAGGAACGGGGCCCCCGTATGACAACGACCACGCCGGATCTGCTGGCGGCGATCGTCGCGGCGGCGCGCCGCATCACCGAGGTTCGCCGCGCACAGGTGTCCGAGGCCGCGCTCGAACGCGCGGCGGCGGCGCGTCTTCCCGGCGGCGACCGCTTCGTCGCTGCGCTGCGCGACACGCCCGCGCCGCGCGTCATCGCCGAATGCAAGCGGCGCTCGCCGTCGCGCGGCATCCTGCGCGAGGACTACGACGCCGCGGCGCACGCCTCCGCCTACGCGTCGGCCGGCGCCGCCGCCATCTCCGTCCTCACGGAACCGACGTTCTTCGACGGATCGCTCGACGATCTGCAGCGCGTCCGCGCGAGCGTGACCGTGCCGCTCCTCCGCAAGGACTTCATCGTCTCGCGCTATCAGGTGCTCGAAGCGGCGGCCGCCGGCGCCGACGCGGTGCTGCTGATCGTCGGGGCCCTGGATCCGCCCGCGCTCGCCGCCCTGCTGCACGATGCGCAGGAACTTCACCTCGCCGCGCTCGTCGAGGTGCACGGCCGGGACGAGCTCTCGCGCGCCGTCGACGCCGGCGCGCAGGTCATCGGCGTCAACAGCCGCAACCTGCGCACCCTGGCGGTGGATTCACAGGTGCACGACGAGCTTGCGCCGCTGCTGCCACGGGGAGCCGTCGCGGTCGCGGAAAGCGGCCTCCGTGAGGCGGCGGATCTGCGGCGGCTCGGAGAGATCGGTTACCACGCCTTTCTCGTGGGCGAACGGCTGATCACGCAGCCGCATCCCGGCGCGGCGCTGCGGCAGCTGCGCGAGGAGCGCCCGGGCGTCCACGGAGGCGCGCGCGCATGACCCACGTGAAGATCTGCGGCGTGACGCGAGTGGAGGATGCGCTGTGCGCGGCGGAGCTGGGGGCGTCCGCGCTCGGCTTCGTGTTCTGGCCGCACAGCCCGCGCTTCATCGAACCGATTGCCGCGCGGGCGATCGTGGCCCAGCTGCCGCCGTTCGTGACGCCGGTGGGTGTGTTCGTCAACCAGCCGGTGGACCTGGTGCTGGCGACGGCGCGGCTGGCCCGGCTGGGCGCCGTGCAGCTGCACGGGGAAGAGGCGCCGGACGCATACGAACATATGCCCGTGCGCGTAATCAAGGCGATGACGATCCGCGACATCGACGATCGCGAAGCCGCGCGCGCGATCCCGCCGAGCGCGATGCTGCTCCTCGACGCCTACGATCCGATCCGCCGCGGCGGCACCGGACGGCCGGTCGACTGGGCGCTCGCCTCGTCGATCTCGCGGCAGCGGCCCGTCATTCTGTCCGGCGGGCTGCACGCCGGCAACGTCGCCGCGGCGATTGACGCGGTGCGCCCGTACGGGATCGACGTCGCGTCGGGCGTCGAAGCGTCCCCGGGAAGAAAGGATCCCGAGAAGCTGCGCGCGCTGTTCGCCGCAGTTCAGGCGTCATGACTGAGAGCACACCGGTATTCGGGGCGCGCGACCCGGACGCGCGCGGCTATTACGGCGCCTATGGCGGCCGCTTCGTTCCAGAGACGCTCGTCGCGCCGGTCGAAGAACTCACGGCCGCGTACTTCCGCGTCCGCGACGATGAGGCGTTCCGCGCGGAACTGGCGGGCCTGCTGCGCCACTACGTCGGACGGCCGACGCCGCTCTACGAGGCGCGGCGGTTGACGGCGTCGCTCGGCGGCGCGCGCGTCGTGCTCAAGCGCGAGGACCTCGCCCACACGGGCGCGCACAAGATCAACAACGCGCTCGGACAGGCGCTGCTTGCCGTCCGCATGGGCAAGCGGCGCATCGTCGCCGAGACCGGTGCGGGGCAGCACGGCGTCGCCACCGCCACGGCCTGCGCGCTGCTCGGCCTCGAGTGCCACGTCTACATGGGCGCCGAAGACATGGCGCGCCAGGCCCTCAACGTGTTCAGGATGCGGCTGCTCGGTGCCGACGTGATCGAGGTGACCGCCGGCGCGCGCACGCTGAAGGACGCGATCAACGAAGCGATGCGCGACTGGGTCACGAACGTGACGACGACCTACTATCTGCTCGGCTCCGTGCTCGGGCCGCATCCCTACCCGCTCATGGTGCGCGAGTTCCAGTCGGTGATCGGCAGCGAGGCGCGCGCGCAGTCCCTCGAACAGTTCGGCCGCCTGCCCGACGTGGTGGTCGCGTGCGTCGGCGGCGGCAGCAACGCCATGGGGATTTTCGATGCGTTCGTGAACGACTCGGCGACCCGCCTGATCGGCGTCGAGGCGGGCGGGCGCGGGATCCGGTCGGGCGAGCACGCGGCGCGGTTCGCGGGCGGAAGCGCGGGCGTGCTGCAGGGCACGCGCAGCTACGTGCTGCAGGACGAGGACGGCAACGTCGAGCTCACGCACTCGATCTCCGCCGGCCTCGACTACGCCGCCGTCGGACCGGAGCACGCCTGGCTGCGCGACATCGGCCGCGCCGAGTACACGTGGATCGACGATGCGGAGGCGCTGGCCGCGTTCCAGCGCCTCGCGCGTGAGGAGGGCATTCTGCCGGCGCTCGAATCGTCGCACGCGGTCGCGCACGCGTGCCGGATCGCGCCGGGGCTGCCGCGCGAATCGCTGCTGCTCGTCAATCTGTCGGGGCGCGGCGACTAGGACGTGGTCAGCATTCAGGAGGCGCTCCGCTGATGGCGCGCATCGCCGACGCGTTCGCCGCCGTGCAGCGCAGCGGCCGGCCCGGACTCGTCGCCTACGTGACGGCGGGCGATCCGGATCTCGATCGGTCGGGCGATATTCTGGTCGCGCTCGGGTCGAACGGCGCCGACGTGCTCGAGGTCGGCGTACCGTTCTCCGATCCGCTCGCCGACGGCCCGGTGATCCAGCGCGCGTCGGAGCGGGCGCTCCGCAACGGCGTGACGCTGCGCAAGACGCTCGACCTGATCCGCCGGCGGCGCGCGGAAATCGCCGCGCCGATCGTGCTGTTCACCTACGCCAACCCGGTCCTGCGGATGGGGGAGCCGGCGTTCGCGCGCGCCGCCGCCCACGCCGGTGTCGACGGCGTGCTCGTGCTCGACCTGCCGGTCGAGGAGGCGGACGCGTTCCGGCGTCACCTGGTCGACGCGGATCTCGATCCGATCTTTCTGCTCAGCCCGACGAACACCGACGATCGGATTCGACGGTCGGCGGAGCTGGGCCGGGGATTTCTCTACGTGATT
>JABFWM010000254.1 GCA_013362195.1 Acidobacteriota bacterium | reverse complement strand
ATGGGGCCGGTCTCGACCGGCCTCGGCGAGTTCTACTGTTGGGCCGTCGTATACGAAAAGCCGGGCGCCTCCGCTGCGGTCCGTGACGGGCAGCCGGGCTGGCAGGCCGACGGCAGCTATCTCACGCCGGAAGGCGAGCGGCTGACCGACGACTTCCAGCGCACGGTCTACCTCCGGACAGTGCAGGACTGGATTGTCCGGCCGCAGATGAAGACCGTGCCCGGCGTCGCCGGCGCCGACGCCATCGGCGGATTCGTGAAGCAGTTCCAGGTGCAGCCGGATCCCGCGAAGCTCGTCGGCTACGGTTTGTCCCTGAAGCAGGTGATCGACGCGATCGAGGCCAACAACGCCAGTCGCGGCGCGAACTACATCGAGCAGAACGGCGAAGGATACGTCGTGCGTGCCGCCGGCCGCGTCGAGAACCTCGCGGACATCGAGAACATCGTCGTCACGACGCGCGGCGGCGTGCCAGTCCGCGTCAAGGACCTCGCCGACGTTGCGATCGGCAAGGAGCTCCGGACCGGCAGCGCAAGCGTCGACGGCCGCGAGGTCGTGCTCGGCACCGCGCTGATGCTGATCGGCGGCAACAGCCGTACGGTGGCCGCCGCCGCCGATGCCAAGATCAAGGAGATCAGCAAGTCGCTCCCGCCTGGGATCTACGCACACACCGTGCTCAACCGTACCCAACTGGTCGACGCGACCATCCACACGGTCGCGAAGAATCTCGCCGAAGGGGCACTGCTGGTGATCGCGGTGCTGTTCGTCTTGCTCGGCAACTTCCGCGCGGCGTTGGTCACGGCTCTGGTCATCCCCGTCACGATGCTCATCACCGCCTCCGGCATGCTGCAGGGACGGATCAGCGCCAACCTCATGAGCCTCGGTGCGCTCGACTTCGGCCTGATCGTAGACGGCGCCGTCATCATCGCCGAGAACAGCCTGCGGCATCTCGCGGAGCGCCAGCGCGAAGCGGGCCGCGTCTTGTCGCTGCAGGAGCGCCTGGACACCGTCACGGCCTCCACCGTCGAGATGATCCGCCCCTCAGTGTTCGGTCAGATCATCATCATCTTGGTCTACACGCCGCTGCTCGCCTTTTCCGGCGTCGAGGGCAAGACCTTCGAGCCGATGGCGTTGACCGTGATGATCGCGCTGGCCGTCGCTTTCGTGGTGTCGCTGACGTTCGTCCCCGCGGCCATCGCCATCGCGATCCGCGGGCGCGTCACGGAGAACGAGAACGTCATCGTCCGGACGCTGAAGCGCTGGTATGCCCCGCTTCTCGCGGGCTCGATCTCGCGACCGCTTCCCGTCGTCGCAGCGGCCGCGATTTTGTTCGCCGGAGCCGCGGTCCTGTTCACCCGTCTCGGCCAGGAATTCACGCCGACGCTCGACGAGAAGAACATCGTCATGGAGGTCAAGCGCGTGCCGTCGACCGCGCTCGCGCAGTCGCAGCGGATGCAGCTTCTCATCGAGCGGCAGATCAGCACCCTCGAGGAGGTCTCGTTCGTCTTCTCGCGCACCGGCACGCCCGATCTCGCGGCCGATCCGATGCCGCCGAGTTCATCGGACACCTACATCATCGTCAAACCGCAGGACGAATGGCCCGATCCGTCGATGACGAAGGAGGACCTGATCAAGAAGATCGAGGCGGTCACCGCCAAGCTTCCCGGCAACAAGGTCGGTTTCTCCCAGCCGATCGAGATGCGGTTCAACGAGCTCATCGCCGGCGTCCGCGAGGACCTCGCGGTGAAGGTCTTCGGCGACGACTTCGAGCAGATGCAGAAGACCGCAGGCCGGATCGCCGATGTCGTCCGCAAGATCGATGGCGCCGAAAGCGTGAAGACCGAGGAGACTTCCGGTCTTCCGTTCCTCGAGATCAAGATCGACAAGGGCGAGATCGCGCGACGCGGCCTGAGCCTGGCATCGGTGCAGGATCTGGTCGCGACCGCGATCGGCGGGACCGACGCAGGCCTTGTCTTCGAAGGCGACCGCCGTTTCAAGATCGTCGTACGGCTCCCGGACGCGCTGCGCGACGACATCCCCTCTCTTGAGGAACTGCCGGTCCCACTCCCGCAGGCGAATCCGAACGCACCCGCGGCCTCCATCCCGCTGCGGACCATCGCTTCTTTCGAGCAGACGGTCGGCTACAACCAGATCAGTCGCGAGAACGGCAAGCGTCGCGTGGTGGCGACGGCCGAGGTTCGGGGTCGGGACATCGGTTCGCTGGTGACCGAAGCGCAGGCGAAGGTCGCCGAACAGGTGAAGCTGCCTCCGGGTAGCTATCTCGCCTGGGGCGGCCAGTTCGAGAACTTCGCTGTCGCGCGCCAGCGTCTCGCCTTCGTCGTGCCCGGCGTGTTCGCGCTGATCTTCATGCTGCTGTTCGGTGCCCTCGGCTCGGCTCGGGACGCGGCTCTCGTCTTCAGCGCGGTACCGCTCGCCCTGACCGGCGGCATCGCCGCTCTCTGGCTGCGCGGAATGCCGTTCTCCATCTCGGCGGCCGTCGGATTCATCGCGCTGTCCGGCGTCGCCGTGCTGAATGGCCTGGTCATGCTGACGCAGATCCGGAGGCTGATAGCCGACGGGGTGGATTCCAGGACTGCGATCCGGGAGGGCGCCCTGACCCGCTTTCGACCCGTCGCGATGACCGCGCTCGTCGCCTCACTTGGGTTCGTGCCGATGGCGCTGGCGACCGGCACGGGCGCCGAAGTCCAGAAGCCGCTGGCGACCGTCGTGATCGGCGGGCTCCTGACCGCGACCCTGCTCACCCTTGTCGTTCTGCCGGCGCTGTACGCCCGCTTCGCGGCGCCGGCCGCCGGGCGCCGGCGCAGCGGCTCGGTCGCGCCCCTGTTCCACGACCGCGCAGCGGAGTAGTCGCTCATGCTGTCAGTCCTCGCCGATCGGACCTATCGCCATCTGTTCGCCGCCCAGGTCATCGCGTTGATCGGGACTGGACTGATGACCGTCGCCCTGGGCCTGCTGGCGTTCCGGATCGCCGGCGAGAGCGCCGGTGCCGTGTTGGGGACGGCACTAGCCATCAAAATGGTCGCCTACGTGCTCGTCGCGCCGATCGTCGGCGGCCTTGCCGGTCGCCTACCTCGGCGAGCCTTCCTGGTGGCGATGGACCTGACGCGCGCCGCAGTCGCCATCGCGCTGCCGTTCATCGACCAGGTCTGGCAGGTCTACGTCCTCATCTTCGTGCTGCAGTCCGCGTCGGCCGGCTTCACTCCGACGTTCCAGGCAACGATTCC
>JABFWM010000227.1 GCA_013362195.1 Acidobacteriota bacterium | reverse complement strand
GGTGAAGAGGACCCGCCCGCGCTCGACCTGCGCGGCCTCGGTGGTCGACGGGAACTGCCGCAGCGGATTCGGCATGAGGCGCGTCTCGTTCTGGCTCCAGAGGATCTGGGCGAACGCCATGTCGTAGAACCCGATCGAGAACGCGTCGCCGCTCAGCTCCGGCCGGTTGATCGCACGCGAGTTCTCGGCGGTCTTCTCCCGCACGAAGGCGTCCCGCGCCTGGAGCCGATCCGCCAGCGCGGCCTGCGGGAACAGCGTCGTCCGCCGTTCGGCAACGTTCAGCTCCCCGTTGCACGATGACGCGTACGAGTTCATGTCGCTGCTCAGGCCTTCGTACCATTCCGGCCAGTTGTCCGAGATGTCCTTGTTCTGCGGGCACACCTTCGGACCGCCGATGGCGTTCGCGCCGACGTTCCAGTTGCCGCCGTCGTGACGGCTCTGCCAGTGGCAATGGCCGCAGGACTTCTGGCCATCGTCCGAGTACGACTGCGTGAAGAGCCAGCGCAGGCCGACTTCTTCATGCGTCGCGAACAGCCGGTCGCCGTTGCCGCCGGTGACCGGATCGGGCGTGCTGTCGGTGACGCCGACCGCGAGATGCCCCTGCCGCGTCAACGCGCCGTTGTCAGCGACGGCGAGAAACGAGACGTCCTCGGTCTGCATGTTCGCGACGTACACCGTACGGCCGTCGGGCGAGACCGCCAGCCCCTGCGGAGTGACGCCGCCGGTGAACTCGAGCCCCAGCTCGGTGAGGATCTGCGACGGATCGACGGCGGCCTGGTTGATGCGGAACACTTCGACCTTGTCCGAGTGCATTTCGCTGACGAACAACAGGTCGCCGCGCACCGCGATCTGCTCCGCGCCGCTGCCGCGGATGATCTTCTGGCCGGGCTCGTGATCGTGCAGATCGATCGTCTGGCCGGGGACGGCCAGCATCGACAGGTCGCGCTCGAAGTCGACGTACCGGTACACGAACCGGTTCGTCGCGGTATCGAAGACGTTCAGCTCCGTCCCGAGATCGTCGAACGTGGTCGCGCGCGTGGCGTCGGACATCACCGGGAGATATCCGAGCGGCGCACCGTTGTTGCGGATCGCGGCGCCGTTCACCATCTTGGGCAGGCCGTGTCCGGTCTCCGGTTCGTTCAGCACGCTGTTCGTTTCGTGTCCCGCGACGATGCCCCACCGGCCCGCGACTTTCACGTCGGTCGCGAGGCCGCCGACCGGCATCGTCGTGAGCAGCGTGTTGGCGTCATTCGCCACGTCGATCACCGCGATCGTGTGGCCGAGGGTGTTCGCGACGAACAGCTTCGAGCCATCGGCGCTGAGCGCGAGATCGCGCGGGTTCGACCGATCCAGATCGTTCGTGCCGGTCGGCACTTCCGCGATCTGGGTGAAGGTCGGCCCGGGCGCGATTGCGAAGACCCGCACTTCGTCCTTGAACCGATCGGTGGTGTAGAGGCGCGTGCCCGTCGCGTTGAAGACGAGATCCTCGGCGTAGAAGTCCGTCGCGAACTGGCCGAGCACCGCATCGGTTCCCGTGTCGATCACGGTCGCGAAGTTCGCGTACTCGTTCAGCACCACGACGTACGGGCGCGCGAAGATGGCGGGGTTCTGCGGCGACACCGCGATCCCGACCGGTCGTGTCCCGCGTGTCTGGCCGGCAGGACGCACGTCCACCCATCGGCTGACGGCGCGCTGGGCGGTATCGACGACCGCGACGCGCCAGTCCGGATACCCCTCGCGCCCGGGAAGTGCGACGTACAACTTGGCGCCATCCGGCGTGAGCGCCACCGACGTCGGCCAGCTCCGGAACGGCTGCTTCACATGCGGCCAGTGTTGCGCGCCGCTGCTGACGAGGGGGTGATTGGGATCGATCCGATCCGTGAGACTGGGACCTCCATCGAAGTAAGACACACCGAACATTATTTTCGTGAAACGCTGCACGCCGGCGCGCTCGCCCGCGGCCTCCGCGCCCACCAGGTTCCGCGGACCCGTGAATCCGGGACCGGTGATGATCGACCCATCGGGCTTCGTTTTGACGGCGCCCGTGAAGAATCTCAGATTGAACGGCGCTTCGGGCAGTGCCGCCGCCAACACGCGAGATTCGAACGCGGGCCCGAGCACGACCGCGCCTTGCGCGCGTACTCGGACTGTTCGAGCCACCCCAACCAGGACCAGGATGATTGTCGCAGTCGCCAGAACGACGCGACGGTACCGCACAGTCATCGCTACTCTCCGATCTGCTGTGGACCGCGTAACGCGCGCGACTGCGCAATATGTGAGCCCTGTAAGCTCTACAGCAAAATACTCAATGGATTCTTCTAAATGGAGACATTTCGCTGAGCCGCGCTGATGGCCGGGGCTACACGGCTGTGTAAAAGACGCACGAGTCGGTAGGGTCAAGGTGGGACGAATACAGGGTCGAGACGCCGATAAAATCGGGTCAATAAGCCAGCTAAAATAGGGTGAATGCCTGATATTTCAACGAAACAGATCAGCTTTGGACCGGATGTGGCAGCCGCTCAGGTGATCGTTCACCAGCCCCATCGCCTGCATGAAGGCGTACATGGTGGTCGGGCCCACGAACGTCCACCCGCGCGCGCGGAGGTCCCTTGACAGAGCGACCGATTCGGGGGTGTGGGCGAGGGCACTCAGCACGGTGCAGCTGAGCCGCTTGGGCCGTGTCCGCCGATCCGGCTCGAAGCGCCACACATACGTGGCGAGCGAGCCGCACTCGTCGACGAGATCGCAGCACCGTCTCGCGTTGTTGATGGTGCTCTCGATCTTCCCGCGGTGACGCACGATCCCGGCATCGCCCAGCAGCCGCGCGACGTCGCGCGCCGTAAATCGCGCGACCCGTTCGATGTCGAACGCCGCGAACGCGCGGCGGAAGTGTTCGCGCTTGCGCAGGATCGTCAGCCAGCTCAATCCGCTCTGAAATCCCTCGAGCGAGATCTTCTCGAAGAGGCGCCGATCGTCGCGGACGGGGAATCCCCACTCGGTGTCGTGATACGTCACGTACTCGTCCGCGGCGCGGCACCACCCGCAGCGCGTCAGCGCATCGGTTCCAGTCCACAATCCCGCGGCGGGCATAGGGTTGATGTGTCGCCGGCTCGAAAGACCGGCCTTCACGGAATCTCACCGCCGGCCTCCACGGGCCTGAAGGCCCGAGGCGGACGGGTCTGAAGACCCGTCCTACGGCGGACAACACGCGGCCTGCACGGGTTCAAGGACCTGACCCGCAC
>JABFWM010000248.1 GCA_013362195.1 Acidobacteriota bacterium | reverse complement strand
GCGAGGGGCGACGGGCGAGGGGCGACAGGCGACGGGCGAGGGGCGAGGGGCGACGGGCGGCCGCGGCGAGCGAGGCGTAGGCCGGGTCTTCAGACCCGGCGTGCGCGAGAGAACTCACACGTGCTCAGCCGTCGCGATGGCGGCGCCAGCGCACGCGGGTCGTTGTGTATAGTAACCACCGTGCGAATTGCATTCCAAGGCGAACCCGGCGCGTACAGCGAGGCAGCGGCGCGGCGCTGGGCGGCCTCCGCTGACGTGCTGCCCTGTCCCACGTTCGAGGACGTCTTCCACGCCGTCACCGATGGCCGCGCCACCCACGGCATTCTCCCGATGGAGAACTCGATCGGCGGCAGCATCCATCGCAACTACGACCTGCTCGTCGAACACGAGCTGCCGATCGTCGGCGAGGTGGAACTCCGCGTCGACCACTGCCTCCTCGCGCTCCCCGGCACGTCCATGGACGACGTGAAGGTCGTCTACTCGCATCCCCAGGCGCTGGCGCAGTGTGAAGATTTTCTGCAGCGCCTCGCCGGCGTCGAGATCGTCGCCGTCTACGACACTGCCGGCGCCGCCAAGATGGTGCGCGAGAGCGGACGCGACGATGCCGCGGCCGTCGCCTCGCGCCGGGCGGCGGAGGTGTTCAACCTCGAGATCCTCCGCGAATCGATCCAGGACTTCGAAGGGAACATCACCCGCTTCTTCGTCGTGGCGCGCAGCGGCCGCGACGTGCCGGACGCGAACAAGACCTCGATCGTCTTCGCGCTGCAGAGCAAGCCCGGCACGCTCTTCAAGGCCCTCGCCGGCTTTGCGCTGCGCGACATCAATCTCACGAAACTCGAATCTCGTCCGCTGCGCGGCCGGCCCTGGGAGTACATGTTCTACGTCGACGTGGACGTCGCGCGCGATTCGCTCGCGTGCGGCCGCGCGCTCGCGGACCTCGGTGAGTTCACCCAATGGGTGCGCACGCTGGGGAGCTACCGATCCTGGAAAGAGGACGTCTGACGCCGGGCAGACGTGCCGGGGACGGTTCCAGCCGTCCACTCGCTGGTATGCGCGTTGCTGCGCAGATGACTCCTTCGTGGCTCGACCGTTTTTCGCGTCCGCCTCGATGCTCCTGCTGCTCGCGTTGGCGATCCCGCTCCACGCGGCGCCGCCCCCGGGTTTCGAAGACGCCGTCGTCGCCGCGGTCGCAAGCCCCACCGGCCTCGCGTTTACGCCCGACGGGCGCCTGCTGATCACGACCCAGACCGGGGCGTTGCGCATCGTGCAGAACGGCGCGCTGCTCGCGACGAGCGCGCTCAATCTGTCGGCGAGCATCTGCACGAACAGCGAGCGCGGCCTGCTCGGCGTGGCCGTGGATCCTGCCTTCGCGACCAACCGGTTCGTGTATCTGTTTTACACCTTCAGGACGTTCGCCGTCTGCGAACAGAACACCGCCAACAGTCCGGTGAACCGCGTCTCACGGTTCGTGCTGCCGGCGGCCAACGTCATCGATCGCGCGAGCGAAGTCGTGCTCATCGATAACATCCCCTCGCCGAACGGCAACCACAACGCGGGCGACCTGCACTTCGGGAAAGACGGCTACCTGTATGTGACGACCGGTGACGGCGGGTGCGACTACGCGGGCAACAGCGGCTGCGCCGGCGCCAACGACGCGTCGCGCGATCCGCATGTGCTGGTCGGCAAGCTGCTGCGCATCACCCGCGACGGCGCGATCCCGCCGGACAATCCGTTCCTTGGCGCCGGCACCGCCCGCTGCAACGTGAACGGCCGCACCACCGCAGGGCAGAGATGCCAGGAGACCTACGCATCCGGCTTCCGGAACCCGTTCCGCTTCGCCGTCGATCCGAACGCCGCGTCGACGCGCCTGTTCGTCAACGACGTCGGGCAGAACACGTGGGAGGAGATCGATCTGATCGCGCGCGGCGCCGACTACGGGTGGAACATCCGCGAAGGCAGCTGCGCGAACGGATCGACCACCGATTGTGGCGCAGCGCCAGCCGGCCTGACCAACCCGATCTACGCCTACGACCACGCCTCCGGGTGCGCCTCGATCACCGGCGGCGCGTTCGTCCCGAACGGCGCGTGGCCGGCCGCCTACACCGGCGCGTATCTGTTCAGCGATTACGTATGCGGGACGATCTTCACGCTGACGCGCAACGCCGATGGATCGTATTCGCGATCGACCTTCATGACCGGTCTCGGCGTGAACAGCGCCGTGGCGATGACGTTTGGTCCATTCAACGGCACGCAGGCGCTCTATTTCACGAGCTACGCCAACGGCGGCCAGGTGCATCGCGTCGCGTTCACCGGAAACCGCTCGCCGACGGCCGCCGCCTCCGCGTCGCCGCTCTCCGGCCCGCTGCCGCTCTCGGTTCGCTTCGACGCCTCGGCGAGCCGCGATCCCGACGGCGACGCCGTGTCGTTCGACTGGAACTTCGGCGATGCCGCCGCCCACGGGACGTCGGCGATCGTGACCCACACTTACTCGGCCGCGGGTCAGTTCGATGCCGTGGTGACCGTCACCGACGCGCGCGGCGCACGCGATACGGCGACGGTGCGCATCAGCGCGGGGAATACGCCGCCGGTGCCCAGAATCATCGCGCCCGCGACCAGCGGGACGTTTGCGGTCGGCGACACGGTGACGCTGAGCGGCACCGCGACCGATGCGGAACAGGGGACGCTCTCGGGCGCGTCACTCTCGTGGACCGTGCTGCTGCACCACAACACCCACACGCATCCATTCCTGTCGCCCACTCCCGGCAGCAGCGTCCGGATCACCGCTCCGGCTCCCGAGGATCTCGCGGCGGCCACGACGAGCTATCTGGAGATCCGGCTGACGGCGACGGATGCGCAAGGCGCGACCGCCACCGTCGCGCAGCGGTTCAACCCGCGGCTCGTCAACATCACGCTGGCCACCGATCCCACTGGACTGTCACTCGGTGTGAACGCGACGACGGTCAAAGGACCGACGACGGTGACGTCGTGGCAGGGCTATGTGCTGCATGTGACCGCGGCGACGCAGAGTGACAGCGCCGGGCAGCCGTGGATGCCGCTGGAATGGTCCGACGGCGGCGCGCCGTCGCACGCGATCGTGACGCCCGCATCCGCCGCGACGTACTCCGCGCGCTTCGCCGCCGCATCGCGCCTGGCGCCGTCCGCCGACACGTTCGTGCGCGGCGGCGCGTCTGCCGCCGCGAACTTCGGCAGCAACGCCAGAGTGGAGCTGAAGCTCAGCTCCGATCCCGGGTTCGTGCGCGAGACCTACGTCAGGTTCGACCTGCGCGGCGTGGCCACGATCGGCGCGGCAACCGTGCGGTTGTTCGGGGCGATCTCCGATGCGCGCGCGACGAACGTGCCGGTCACGGTCCAGGGCGTGGCGAACACGTCATGGAGCGAAACGGCGCTGACGTGGAACACGCGTCCGCCGTCGACGACCGCCGTGCTCGATACGGCGATGGTTGCCGATGCGATCGCCGCGTGGCACGAATGGGACGTGACTTCGTACGTGCGCGCCGAGAAGGCAGCCGGACGCAATCTCGTCACGTTGATCTTCCGCGCCGCGGCCGCGAGTCCGCCGCACCTCGCGTTCAACGCCCGCGAGAGCGGCGCGAACGATCCCGAACTGCTCGTCAGCGCCGAGGCGCCGTCCGCCTCGCCGGACATCGTGCTCTATGCGGGCGATCGCGCGCGCGTCGCGGGGACGTGGCGCGACGTCACGGATCCGTCCGCCGCGGGCGGCGCCCGCGTCGCGCAACCCGATGCCGGCGCGGCAAAGCTCGCGGCGCCGCTCGCGAGTCCGGCGCACTTCGTCGAGTGGACGTTCACGGCGCGGGCGAACACGCCGTATCGCCTCTGGATCCGCGGCAAGGCGGATCGCGACCAGTACACGAACGACTCGGCATTCGTGCAGTTCTCCGGCAGCGTCGATGCCGCCGGCGCGCCGACGTTCCGCATCGGATCGACGTCGGCGACGACCTACGTGCTCGAGGAGTGCGGCGGCTGCGGCGTGGGCGGGTGGGGATGGCAGGACAATGGCTACGGCGCCGGCGTGCTCGGGCCGCCGATCCGCTTTGCCGCGAGCGGCCCGCAGACGATTCGCATCCAGACGCGCGAGGACGGCCTGTCGATCGACCAGATCGTGCTGTCGCCGGCGGCGTATCTGTCCCGCGCGCCCGGCGCGACGAAGCACGACACGACGATCGTGCCGAAATGAGAAGGGGGACACTCACACTTATTCGGGAATCTGTGCCATACGTGCCAGGTCCTGTTTCCGCCGTTGACTCCCGCACGCCGCGCGCGCTAAGATCCCGCACAGCGATGACGGGCATCACCTGCCTCACCACTCGAAAGCGGGCCAAGCGAATTGCGTGGCCGGTGGTGAAGGTGTGCTCGTGATCGGATAGCGTTCGATCGCAGCAGAGTTCCACGAACCGCCGGCCCCCACCAGGTGCCGGCGGTTTTTTTTTGCGCGGCCTCGTGCCGCGACGGAAGCAGCGAGGCGTGGTTATGCAGCCAGTGCGGAAGCGGATCGAGGTCGGGGTGCTCGGCGCGACGGGAATGGTCGGTCAGCAGTTCGTGCGGCAGCTCGCGCGCCACCCGTGGTTCCGCCCGGCGTGGCTGGCCGCGAGCGAGCGGTCCGAGGGGCGCACCTACGCCGATGCCGCGCCGTGGCGGCTGAGCGAGGCGCCGCCCGACGAGATTCGCGGCACCATCGTCGAGGGCTGTGTGCCTGGACGCGGGCCGCAGCTGATGTTCTCGGCGCTCGATGCGACGGCGGCGAAGGACATCGAGCCCGCGTTCGCGGCCGCCGGCCATCTCGTCGTCAGCAACGCGCGCTGCTATCGCATGGACGCCGACGTCCCGCTGCTCATCCCGGAGGTCAACGCCGATCATCTCGCGCTGCTCGATCGCCAGCGGCAGGCGCGCGGCTGGCGCGGCGCCATCGTCACCAATCCGAACTGTTCGACGGTCGTGCTCGCGATGGTGCTGGCGCCGCTGCGCCGATTCGGCCTCGAATCGGTTCTGGTCAGCACGATGCAGGCGGTCTCGGGGGCGGGCTATCCGGGCGTCTCCTCGATGGACATCCTCGGCAACGTCGTGCCGTTCATCGCGAACGAGGAAGAGAAGATCGAGAGCGAGACCTGCAAGATCCTCGGCTCGCTCGGCGGCGGCGCGGTGACGCCGCACGCGGTGACGGTGAGCGCACACACGAACCGCGTGCCGGTCATCGACGGCCACACGGAAACGGTTTCGATCAGGCTCACGGCGCGGCCGTCGCTCGACGAGGTGCGCGACGCGCTCGCCGGATTCAAGGGCCAGCCGCAAGCGCTCGGCCTTCCGACGGCGCCTCCGCATCCGCTTGTCGTCAGCGCCGCGCCGGATCGTCCGCAGCCGCGACGTGACGTCGAGCGCGACGGCGGGATGACGGTGACGGTCGGCCGCATCCGTCCGTGTCCGGTGCTCGGGTTGAAGCTCGTGGCGCTCGGCCACAATACCATTCGCGGCGCGGCCGGCGCCGCGGTACTCAACGCGGAGCTGATGCTCGCCACGGGACTCATCGGGGAAGACTGATGCGTACGATCGTCATGAAATTCGGCGGCACGTCGGTCGCGGATGCCGCCGCCATCACCCAGGTCATGGCTCTCGTTCGGCGGGCGATCGACGCAGGCGATGCGCCCGTCGTCGTCGTGTCGGCGATGTCGGGCGTGACGGATCGGCTGCTCGGGTTGGCCGAGGCGGCCAGCCGCGGTCAGGCCGACGTCGTGCACGACGGGCTCGAGGAACTCTCCCGGCGGCACGCCGAGACGGCACACCGGCTGATGGACAACGCGGCTGGCCCGATCGCACGCGAGATCGACCAGGAGATCGCCGATCTGCGCGCCGTGCTGCAGGCAATCGAGGTGCTGCGGCACGCACATCCGCGCGCACGCGATCGGGTGGCCGCGAGCGGTGAGCTCCTGAACAGCCGCGTCGTTGCCGCGGCCATGCACGAGCACGGCCTCCCCGCCGAGTTCGTCGATGCGCGGTCGGTGCTCATGACTGACACGTCGCACGGGCAGGCCGTGCCGCTTGGCGATCCCACGAGGGAGGCGGCCGCCCACCACGTCGTGCCGCTCGTGCGCGACCGGCGTGTTCCGGTGCTTGGCGGCTTCGTCGGGTGCGCGCCGGATGGCGCGACGACGACACTCGGACGCGGCGGGTCGGATTACTCGGCCGCATTGTTCGGCGCCGCGATTGACGCGGCCGAAATCCAGATCTGGACGGACGTGGACGGGATGCTGACGGCCGACCCGCGCGTCGTGTCCGCTCCGCGGCTCGTCCGCCAGCTGTCGTTCGGCGAAGCCTCGGAGCTCGCGTATTTCGGCGCCAAAGTCCTGCACCCGAGCACCATTCTGCCGGCCGTCACGCGCGACATCCCGGTCCGCATTCTCAACAGCCGCCGGCCGGACGCGGGAGGAACGCTGATTACCGGCACGCCGGCCGCCGACGATCGTCCAGTGACGGCGATTGCCTGCAAGCGCGGCGTCACCGTGATCGACGTCACGTCGACCCGCATGCTGATGGCCTATGGCTTCCTGCGGCGGGTGTTCGAGACCTTCGAGCACTACCGCACGCCCGTCGACGTCGTCACGACGTCCGAGGTCAGCGTCTCGGTGACCGTGGACGACCGCAGGCACGTGCCCGAGATCGTCGCGGCCCTTCGTGAGTTTGCCGATGTCAGCGTCGAAGAAGATATGGCGATTCTTTGCGTGGTCGGAGAGAATCTGCGGCAGCGCTCCGACACGGCGTCACGCGTGATCGGCACGCTCGCCGCCTTCCCGCTGCGCATGGTTTCGCAGGCAGCGTCACGGAGGAACTTGACGATGGTGCTCGCAGACAGTCTCGTGCCCGACGCGATGCAGCATCTGCACGACGAGCTGTTTGCCCTCGCAGGAACGCGATAGGAATGGTCGAGGGGTTGTGAGGCGACTGCTGCTCGTCGGGCACGGCCGGATGGGACGCCTCGTGGAAGCGCTCGCGCCGGAGTACGGCTTCGAGATCGCGGGCACGATCGCGCGCGTCAACGCCGGCGGCGCATGGCCCGACGCGGAGGTCGCGATTGATTTCTCGTCGGCCGAAGCGGTGCCGGCGACGTTCGAGAAGCTGGCGCCGCGCGGCACGCCGCTGGTCATCGGCACCACCGGGTGGCAGGCCCGCGAACCGGACATGCGAAACGCCGCCGCGCGTCACGGCATTGGCGTGGTCGCCGCGCCGAACTTCGCGATGGGCGTGAACCTCTTCCTGGCGCTCGTCGAGCGTGCCGGCGCATTGATGGCGAACCAGTCCGCGTTCGGTTCGTGGATTCATGAACTGCATCACGCGGCCAAGAAGGATGCCCCGTCCGGGACCGCGCTCGCGATTGCGCGGGCGCTTCAACAGGCCGGCTACACCGCGGACGTGCCGATTTCCTCGACGCGCGCCGGTATGATTCCCGGGACGCACACGCTCGGCTTCGATGCCGCGTCTGAAACGATCACGCTGACGCACGCGGCGCGCGATCGGGCGGCGTTCGCGCGCGGGGCGCTCGAGGCCGCGCGCTGGATCCAGGGACGGCAGGGATGGTTTGGCATGCGCGACGTGCTCGGGCTGTGACGCGCGGATGGCGGATGATCGATGGCGAGGGCGGCCGAACCCGGTCGGTTGAGGGCTGGCCGGTGTGAGGCGATACGGAGGTTTCATGGAACGACGTTCTTTCACCGGATGCGGCACTGCGCTCGTCACGCCGTTCAGGCGTGACGGATCGCTGGACGAAGCGGGCGTGTCGCGGCTCGCCAGGCGGCAGATCGACGCCGGCATCCACTTTCTGGTCCCGTGCGGCACGACCGGTGAGAGCCCGACGCTGTCCGAGGACGAACGCGTCCGCGTCGTGGAGCTCGTCGTCGAGCAGGCACACGGGCGGGTGCCCGTGCTCGCCGGTGCAGGCGGCTACGACACGCAGGACGTCATTCATACGGCGAAGCGCATGCGCCGCGCCGGCGCGGATGGCATTCTTTCGGTGACGCCGTACTACAACAAGCCCACGCCCGACGGGCTGGTCGCGCACTATCGCGCGATCGCCGAGGCGGTTGAACTGCCCGTGATCGTCTACAACGTGCCGGGGCGCACCGGCTGTAACGTCGATCCCGCGACCCTGGTCCGCCTCGCGTCGGTGCCCAACATCGCCGGCGTGAAGGAAGCATCCGGCAACATGGCGCAGATGTGCGAGATCTGCGCGTCGGTGCCCGAGCATTTCATCGTGCTCTCAGGCGACGATGCGCTGACCTTGCCGCTGATGGCGATCGGGGGACGCGGGATCGTTTCCGTCGCGTCGAACGAGATTCCCGCGGAGATGAGCCGCCTCGCGGAGCTGGCGGAACGCGGCGACTTCGCGTCGGCGCGGCAGCTGCACAACCGCCTGATGCCGCTCCTCCAGGTGAACTTCATCGAGTCGAATCCGATCCCGGTCAAGAGCGCGATGGCCATGCTCGGCCTGCTCGAGGAGATCTATCGACTGCCGATGGTGCCGCCGCGTCCCGCTTCGCGTGAAAAGATCGCCGCCGTGCTGAAGTCGCTCGGCATCACCGACGCGATTCACGCATGACGACGGCGGTGCTCGCGGAAACGATCGCGCGCCTGGCGGAGCAGGGCAGCGACGCGCCGCGCGACGGCGTGCGCGAAGCGTTTGCGGCGCTGCGCAGCGCCCTGTCGGCAGGGTCGGTCCGGGCCGCGGAACCGGACGACGCCTCACCGTCTGGATGGAAGGTGAACGCCTGGGTGAAGCAGGGCATCCTGCTTGGATTCCGGTTCGGCGTCAACGCCGACGTCTCGGCCGATCACGGCCGCTGGCCGTTCGTCGACAAGGACACGCTTCCGCTGAAGCGCATCGACGTCGGCGCCGGCGTTCGCATCGTGCCCGGAGGATCGACGGTGCGCGACGGCGCTTTTCTCGGCCGCGGCGTGATCTGCATGCCGCCGATGTACATCAACATCGGCGCCTACGTTGGCGACGAGACGCTGGTCGATTCGCACGCACTCGTCGGGTCGTGCGCGCAGATCGGCCGGCGCGTCCACTTGAGCGCTGCCGCGCAGATCGGCGGCGTGCTCGAGCCGGTGGGCGCGCTTCCGGTGATCGTCGAAGACGACGTGCTCGTCGGCGGAAACTGCGGCGTCTACGAGGGAACCGTGGTGAAGCGGCGTGCCGTCCTCGCCGCGGGGGTGATCGTCACCGGCTCCACGCCGATTTACGACATCCCGCATCAGCGCGTCATCGAACCCTCGCCGGGGGAGCCGCTGGTCGTGCCCGAAGGGGCCGTCGTCGTGCCCGGGACGCGGCCGATCGCGAGCGGCCCCGGCCGTGAGTGGGGGCTTTCGCTCGCGACTCCTGTGATTGTGAAATATCGCGACGAGCGCACCAGCGCCCGCACCGCCCTGGAGCAATGGATTCGCTAGATCCGGTCGCGTTCGCGCGCGCGCTCATCGACATCGACTCCACGACCGGGCGCGAGCAGGCGGCGGGCGAATGGCTCGCCTCCGAGCTCGAGAGCCTCGGCTACACGGTCCAGCGTCAGCCGGTCGCGGACGATCGGTTCAATGTCTTCGCGACGCTCGATCCCGATCCGCAGGTCGTGCTGTCGACGCACATCGACTGCGTGCCGCCGCACATTCCGAGCGACATTCGCGACGGCAGATTGTTCGGCCGCGGCGCGTGTGACGCCAAGGGGATTCTCGCGGCGCAGGTGGCCGCGGTCGAACGCCTGCGCGCGGCAGGCGAGCGCCGTGCCGCGTTGCTGTTCGTCGTGGGCGAAGAACGCGGCAGCGACGGCGCGGTGGTCGCCAATGCGACCGCTTCCCCGACGAGATTTCTAATCAACGGCGAGCCGACGGACAATCGCCTCGGCATCGCCACCCGCGGCAACCTGCGCGTCAGGCTGACCGCGACCGGGCGCGCCGCGCATTCCGCCGCGCCGGAGCACGGCGAGTCGGCCATCGACAAGCTGCTCGACGCGCTGATCCGCGTCCGCGGGATGCGCTGGCCCTCCGACCCGCAGCTCGGCACCACGTTCTACTCGATCGGCCTCATCGACGGCGGCATCGCGCCGAACGTCATCTCGCCGTCCGCCTCAGCCGAGCTGATGTTCCGCATCGTCGGATCGCCGGACGATGTGCTGGAGACGGTGCGAACGCTCGAACCGCTCGTCAGCGTCACCGAGGTGCTGCGCGTGCCGATGGTGCACCTGCACACCGTGGCCGGCGTCGATGCGGCGGTCTTTCCGTTCACCACCGACATCCCGCTGCTCGATCGATGGGGCACGCCGCTGCTGTTCGGTCCCGGCTCGTTCCTGGTCGCGCACACCGCGGAGGAGCACGTCCGCCTTGACGAGGTCCACGACGCGATTGGGACGTATGTCACGCTGGCGCGACATTGTCTCGATCACGGGGACCACGGCGGTTGACGGGGCGTCCTCCCGTTTTTAAATCTGCCGCAGCGCGGCCTTTCGGGCGCGCTATGACGAGATCAGATGGGCGCAATGCTGCAATTCTATGCAGCGGCCGGCGGCGCCTTGATCTACGCTGACGGGGACAGTGAAGGAGGTTCCGGTCATGGACAGGGAAACAAGCCGCTTCATCGCGATCGCGCTGACCGAGTCGGAGTGGCAGGCGCTGCGCGCCGTCAAGCCGAATCCGACGGCCTGGTTGAAGCAGGAAATCGATCGCACGCTCGAGGAATCCGGCTACTCGCCTGCCAACCGCGACGAGGAGGACTCGACCTCCTTCCGAGCGACCATCTAGTCGCCTGCCTCAGCAGCGGAAGCGCGCGAGTCGCACGGGCGTGACGCGCCACGCCCGCGCGACCCGGGCCAGCGCCTCCTCCACGATCGCATCGAGCGTCCGCTCGTCATCTCCCAACGCACGCAGAAACACCTGACGGGGATTGGTGCGCCCGAACGCGGCGAGCGCGCGGGCGGTCAGCTCGCCGGGCAGCGGAGCCGCGTCCGCGGGCTGCAGATCAGGGCCACGCCAGAACCCGGACACGAGATAGCGTCGCCGATCGAGGACGCCGGCGATGTCGACGCGCGCGTCGCGCGGATCGAGATGCACGGCGTCGGCGTAGGCGAGCGCGCCGTCGACGTGCACCATCGTCCGGCTGCGCAGACGGCGGAAGCGCAGGTATTCATCGCGTGCGGCGCGGCCGCAGGCCCAGGTTTCCAGCAGTCCGACGCGCGCGTCGGCGGCGGCCGCGACGTCGATGGATTGCGTGAACGCGCTGTCGGGGAAGGGGATGGTGAGGCCGGGATAGTACTCGAGCGAGGCGCCCGACATGGCGGTCAGGTAGACGCGCTGATCGGCGTGCGTTCCCTCGCGCATGCCCAGCAGCCGCGTCGCCGCGGTGTTGGTGACGATCGCGCGCGCGCCTTCGTCGACGTGCACGTCGATGGTGCAGGCGTCTCCGGCGCACAGGCCGGGACCGATGGTGATGAGCGGCACGACCAGCCGTCCGCCGGCGAGGGGGAAGGGGCGGACGATCTTGAGCGGCGCCTGCGCGTGCGCGTGGGCGAGGACGGTGGCGTCGCCGCGGCGGACGAAGATCAGCTCCGCGCGTCCGCCGCTTCCTGGTCCGCGGTCGGCGGCGCATTTGGGGTCAGACCCCGCGCGTTCGGGGTCAGACCCCGCGCTGGGGTCAGACCCCGCGGCTTTGGGGTCAGACCCCCGGATCTCGCGTGCCAGCTGTCGCATACAGTTCGTTCAGTACGCAGAATCTGCGCGCTCTGCGGTAGCAAGTGGGGTCAGACCTCACGCGAAACGGGGTCAGACCCCGATCGCGCCCGTGCACTCGCCCTGCTCTGCGGTGGCAAGTGGGGTCAGACCTCACGCGAAACGGGGTCAGACCCCGAGCGCGCCCGTGCACTCGCCCGCCGGGGTCAGACCCCAATCGCGCTTGCGCCACTGCCCGCGGGCG
>JABFWM010000642.1 GCA_013362195.1 Acidobacteriota bacterium | reverse complement strand
GACCCATTACCTGTGGAGCAAGACGATCCTCTGGGGCAACCACCGGCTCACCGGCGGCGTGATCAAGCCGTCCGGCAGCGCCTGGAATACCAGCACGGTCTGGGGCGCCGGGCGGACAGACGTCGGGGCGAACGTCATCTGGGGCACCGTTGCCACCGATTTCAACAACGTCGTGTGGGGCACCTCGATGCTCGACACTGCGAACATCGTGTGGGGCACCTCCCTGAATGAGTTCGGCAACATCGTCTGGGGCACCGCACTGACTGATCTCGGCAACATCGTGTGGGGCACGACATGTGGCGGCACGAATTGCGGGAGCCTCGTCTGGGGCGCGTCTGCAATGGCAGTGGATCTCCAGAACATCGTCTGGGGCACGGTGCTCGGCGCAGAGAACATCGTCTGGGGAATCAGCGGCACCTTCAGCAACATCGTCTGGGGCACGGCTGCCGAATTCGACAACATCACCTGGGGCTGCTCGGGTGAAGCGACACCGGTCTTCGACGATCCCAACGTGCCGTCGGTGTTCGATGGCATCCTGTTCGATTCGCTGTTCCAACCGCCGCCCGCTCCGGCCAGCACGGTTCCGGACCCGAGTACTTCGACCATGACGACTACGACCACGACAACGACCCCGGTCGCCACGACGACGACGGGCCTGCTGGGAGGGGTGCGCTAATGGAGAAGATGCCCTTCCGCGACGCGCAGGCGGTGACGGATCTCGAGGCGGTGATTGCCGCGGCGCGCGCCGCGTCCGCGACGACGACATCGGACTGGCGCAAGGCGCTGCCGGTGCTGACCGGGTCGATGGTGACGCTGCGGGAGCTGCGGCTGTCGGATGCGCCGTCGCTGCTCGCGATGCTCTCGACCGAAGAAGTGGCGCGCTTCATTTCGCCGCCGCCGACGACGATCGAGGGATTCGAGCGATTCATCGCGTGGACGCATCGCGAACGCGCCGCCGGCAACTACGTGTGCTTCGCGGTGGTGCCCCACGGGATGGACACGGCGATTGGCATCTTCCAGATCCGCCAGCTCGAGCCGGGCTTCGGCACGGCGGAGTGGGGATTCGCGATTGGTTCCGCGTTCTGGGGAACCGGCGTGTTCGTGGACGGCGCGAAGCTGGTGATCGACTTCGCGTTCGATGTCATCCAGACCCATCGGCTGGAAGCTCGCGCGGCCGTGTTGAACGGCCGCGGCAACGCGGCGCTGCGGAAGATCGGCGCGGTGCAGGAAGGCGTGCTGCGCAAGTCCTTCCTCCGCAACGGCGAGTATCTCGATCAGACGCTGTGGACGATCCTCGATGAAGACTGGCGCTCCGCGAAGGCGTTTGTCGGAGTGAGGATCCACTGACCGGTGCGCCGGGTCCTCGGACCCGGCTCACGGATTCGAACGGGCACTCAGAAGCACCCTGCGGGTCAACGAACCGGGCGCGGCATCCTCCCGCGCCCGGTTTTTTCCGTACGCCGACAATACGGCGTCGCACCCCGGCAGGGACGGACGACCCAGACCCGCCGCTGTCCTTCCGCGTCTTTCGCCGGTCATGGTACGCTCGCCGATCGATGCATCTGCGGTCGGTCTTTCCTCCAATGCCAACGCCGTTCGCCGACGGGGAGGTCGATCTGCCGGCGATCGGTCCGAATGTCAGGCGGTGGATGGCTGCCGGGCTCGGTGGAGTGGTCGTGCTCGGCACCAATGGCGAAGCGGCCCTCCTCGATGACGACGAAGGCGACCGCGTCATCGGGGCGGCGCGTCCGCACGTCCCCTCCGATCGCGTCCTCCTTGCGGGCGTCGGCCGCGAGTCGACGCGGGCGACGATAGCGGCCGCCAAGCGGGCCGCATCGCTCGGCGCGGATGCCGTGCTCGTGCGGACACCGTCCTTCTACAAGGCGCACATCACCGCGGCGGCCCTCGCCACGCATTACACCGCGATTGCCGACGCCAGTCCGGTGCCGATTCTCCTTTATAACTATCCGGCTTTCACGGGGGTCGCGCTCCCGGCGGATCTCATCGGACGGCTTGCGCAGCACGTCAACGTGGTCGGCATCAAGGAGACGAGCACTGACGGCGCGCAGTTCGTGGACATGGCCGCCGTGGTTCCGGATCGGTTCACGATTCTGGCTGGCTCGGCGCCCGGCGCCTACACCGGATTGTGCGCAGGTGCGCGCGGTGCGATCCTCGCGATCGCGTGTGTGCTGCCGGAATTGTGTCTGCAGCTGGTCGCGCTCGTCCGCGACGGACGACACGCCGATGCGTTGGCCTTACAGCAGCGGCTGACGCCCATCGCGCGGGCGGTCACGACCGGCTTCGGGATCGCGGGGTTGAAGGCCGCGATGGATCTCAGCGGATATCGGGGCGGCGCGCCGCGCGCGCCGCTTGCCCCATTGGCGAAGGACGCGCTCGACGCGATACGGACGGTGCTGCATGCTGCCTCACACTGAACGGCTCCTGCTCGGTCCCGGGCCGAGCCCGGTCGCGCCGCGCGTCATGCGCGCGATGGGTGCGCCGATCCTCAGCCACCTCGACCCCGACATGATGGCGATTCTCGACGACGTCCGGGCGCGACTCGCGAGGATGTTCCGCGCACCGTCCGACGCGCTGGCGTTTGCAATCTCCGGTACCGGCACGTCGGGCATGGAGGCCGCCGTTGCGAATGTGACGCGGCCGGGAACGCGCGCGCTCGTTGTGGTGACGGGATACTTCGGCGATCGTCTGGGGCAGATGCTGCAGCGCTACGGCGCGACGGTGTCGCGGGTCGACACGCCCTGGGGGCGCGCCTCCGACCCGTCGCAGGTCGAGCGCGCGTTGAATGAGGAAGGCGCCGACGTCGTGGCGATGGTGCACGCCGAGACATCGACCGGCGTGCTGAACCCGGTCGCGGAGCTGTGCCGCGTGGCGGCGGCGCGCGGCGCGCTGACGATCGTCGATGCGGTCACGTCGTTCGGGGCGCATCCCGTCGACGTGGCGTCGTGGGGAGCCGACGTCGTGTACAGCTGCACGCAGAAGGGTCTCGGTGCGCCGTCAGGCCTCGCCCCGATCGTGTTTTCCTCCCGCGCCCGATCGCTGCCTCGCGCGGCGGCGGCGACGGATACCAGACGATCGTTCTATTTCGATCTCGCGCTCCTCGAGGACTACTGGCTGCGACGGAAGTATCACCACACGATTTCCGCGCCGCTCGTCTACGCCTTGCGCGAAGCGCTCGTCGCGGTGGAAGACGAGGGGCTCGAAAAGCGGTGGGCGCGACACGAAC
>JABFWM010000560.1 GCA_013362195.1 Acidobacteriota bacterium | reverse complement strand
GGCGTCACCACCGTGGAAGAGCGCGAACTGTGGCACATGCCGATCCTCCTCATTGCGCTGCTCGTGGTCATCTGTACGGAGTGGGGGCTGCGGCGCCATTGGAGGCTGGCGTGAGGCCCGCGTTATGTGCGCTTGCGTTCGCCGGCGTTGCGCTTCAGGCGTCGGGGTTCGCGCGTGAAGTCCGCGCACAGAAGCCCGAAGCCGCACACCTGCTCATCGTCGTCGGCCTGGCGGGCGATCCGGAGCACGGCGAGCTGTTCCGGAAGTGGGGGACGTCGCTGGCGGACACCGCGACCGCGAAGCTGGGGGTGCCGAAGGAACACGTGACGCTGCTCTCGGGCGATCGGGCGACTCGCGAGGAAGTGACGAAGGCCTTCGGTGCGCTGGCGTCGGCGGGCGAGGAGGACACCGTGATGATCGTCCTCTTCGGGTACGGCACGTACGCGAACAAGGTCGCGAAGTTCAATCTCAAGGGGCCCGACATGACGGCCGCGGATTTCGACGCGCTGATGAAGCGGCTGCGCTCGAAGCGCGTCGTGTTCGTCGACACGGCGAGCGCCAGCGGCCCGTTCGTCGAAGCGCTGTCCGGTCCCGGACGCGTCATCGTCGCGGCGACGCGCAGCGGCGCCGAACAGTTCGCGACCCTCTTCGGCGGACCGTTCGTCGACGCGTTTGCCATCGAAGCGGCCGACGCCGACCGCAACGGGCGGGTCACCGTCCTCGAGGCGTTCGAATACGCGCGGCGGCAGGTCGCCGCGTCGTATCAGCGTGAAGGGCTGATGCAGACCGAGCACGCGGTGCTCGACGACAACGGCGACCGGGAAGGCACGATGGAGCCGGGGCCGCAGGCGAAGGACGGGCAGTCCGCCGCGGTCCTGAGCCTGGGATCGTCGCGCCCGCAGGCGGCGCCGGCGAACGAGAAGCTGCGCGCCCTCTACGCGGAGCGGCAGGCCCTCGAGCGGCGCATCGAGTCGCTGAAGTTGCTGAAGAGCGGCATGGATCCCGACAAGTACGCCGCGGAGCTCGAGAAGCTCGCGACCGAGCTCGCGGTCAAGAGCCGGCAGATTCGCGAAGCCGAGGGGGGACGATGAAGTCGATCGTCATGATTGCGGCGGCGCTGCTCATCGCCGGGGCGGGCGCCGGCGCGGCGAAGCTCGCCGCGCCCGACGCGGCGCAGCTCCGCGGTGGCGGCCGCGGTTCGCAGCGCGACACGCTCGGCGTCGAGCCGGAGGGGAACACGCCCTACGACGGTCGTTTCGTGTTCGTGCGGCTGCGGTATCCGACGCGGTGGGACGGCTTCCGCCATCTCGGCAACGGCGGCATTCCCTGGTCGCACGACTACCCGGAAGCGGAGATGCACTTCATGAAGATCATCGAGGAGATCACGCTCCTGAAGCCGCGGACCAGCGGCTCCAACATCCTCGACGTCGACGACCCCGAGCTGTGCAACTATCCGGTCGCCTACATGGCCGAGCCCGGGTTCTGGAAGGTGACGGATCGCCAGGCGGAGGGCTTTCGTGCCTATCTGATGAAAGGCGGCTTCGTGATCTTCGACGATTTCCGCGGCTACGACTGGGACAATCTGCAGGAGCAGATGCGCCGCGTCTTGCCGCAGTGGAACTGGGTGCCGCTCGATGGCACCCATCCCATCTTCCACTCGTTCTTCGAGATCGACGATCCGATGTCGCTCGTGCCGCCTTACGGCGGGCTGCCCGCGTCGTACTGGGGCATCTTCGAGAACAACGATCCGAAGAAGCGGCTCGTTGCGATCGCCAACGTCAACAACGACATCAGCGAGTACTGGGAGTGGTCGGGGACCGGCTATGCGCCCGTCGACCTCGATAACGAAGCGTACAAGTTCGGCGTCAACTACATCATTTACGGCATGACGCATTGAGAACGACGGATGCCGGAGGCCGCACGTTCCGCCTCCGCGCCCGCGCCTGCGCGCGCCGTTCTCCGTCATCGCGATTCCCGTGGAGGCAGCCTTGAACCCGATCGTCACCGGCACCATCGACCTCGATTCCCCCGACGACGTCGCGCTTGCCGACCGCATGAAGAGCGGCCGCGATCAGATCGTGTCCGAGCTGCGCAAGGCCATCGTCGGCCAGGACGACGTCGTCACGCAGGTGCTGCTGACGCTGTTCGTCGGCGGGAACAGCCTGATCGTGGGCGTGCCGGGACTGGCGAAGACGCTGCTCGTCCACACGCTCGCGCGCGTGCTCGAACTCAAGTTCGCGCGCATCCAGTTCACGCCCGACCTGATGCCGTCCGACATCACCGGCACCGACATCATTCAGGAGGATTCGACGACGGGGAAGCGGCAGATGGTGTTCGCGCCCGGCCCGATCTTCGCGAACATCGTGCTGGCGGACGAGATCAACCGGACGCCGCCGAAAACGCAGTCGGCGCTGCTCGAAGCGATGCAGGAGCATCGCGTCACCATCCAGGGGCGCACCTATCAGCTGGACGAGCCGTTCTACGTGTTCGCGACGCAGAACCCGATCGAGCTGGAGGGCACCTATCCGCTGCCCGAGGCGCAGCTCGATCGGTTCATGTTCCACATCGTGATCGATCACCCGCCGGTCGACGAGGAGTACGAGGTCGTGCGCTCGACGACGTCGCTGCGGGACGTCGTCTTTCAGCGGCCGGTCAGCGGCGCCGATCTGATCGCGTTTCAGCGGCTGGTGCGCCGCGTCCCCGCGGCGGAGCCGGTGATCCGGTATGCGCTGGAGCTCGTGCGCGCGAGCCGGCCGAAGTCGTCGACGGCGCCGGACGGGGTGCGGAAGTGGGCCGCGTTCGGCGCGAGCGTTCGCGCCGCGCAGTATCTCGTGCTGGGGGGCAAGGCGCGGGCGCTGACGAGCGGCCGCTACCACGTCAGCTTCGAGGACATCCGCGCGCTGGCGCATCCCGTGCTGCGCCACCGCGTGCTGACGAATTTCCACGCACAGTCCGAAGGGGTGACGAGCGACGCGCTCGTCGACAAGCTGCTCGAATCGGTGCCGATGCCGCGCTCGGGCATGTGAGAGGCGAGTGCCGGGTCTGAAGACTTCAGACCCTACGTGGCCCGGGTCTTCACACCCGGCGGACAGACGCAGGCCGGTCTTCAGACCCGGCGGACAGGTGTAGGCCGGGTCTTCAGACCCGGCGGACAGATGTAGGCCGGGTCTTCAGACCCGGCGGACAGGTGTAGGCCGGGTCTTCAGACCCGGCGGACAGATGTAGGCCGGGTCTTCAGACCCGGC
>JABFWM010000600.1 GCA_013362195.1 Acidobacteriota bacterium | reverse complement strand
GCCTGCGGGGTTGCGCGCGTCGGACGACATCCATGCGATAGACACGAGACAGAATCCCGATGCCATGGCGGGAGTGGTGCGCGGGCTCGCGGCCGATCGCCAGCGCGCCAGCCGCGATGCCCAGGAAAGCCTCGCGTATCTTGCGGAGCAGACCGGCGGCTTCGCGGTCGTGAACACGAACGATCTCGCCGGGGGCCTGAGCCGGATCAGCAACGACGTGCAGGACTACTACGTGATCGGCTACGAGCCGGATCGGGATACGTTCGCGCGCAAGGGAAAGCCGCCGCGGCTGCACAGAATCGCCGTGAACGTCAGGCGCGCGGGCGTGCGCGTGAGGTCGCGCCGGGAGTTCATCGGCGTGAGCGATCCCGAGCGGCCGTCAGGGCCGCTGACACCGCCGCAGCAGCTCGTTCGCGCGGCGATGTCGCCGTTCAGCTCCGCCACGATCGCCGTGCGGGCCACGAATCTGCCCGGCTACTCGCGCAGACGTGGGATGTTCGTTCGCACGGTGCTGCACCTCGACGCACAGGCGCTCGTCTTTTCGACGGATGCCACTGGCACCAGGACGGCTTCGGCAGATCTGATCGGCCTGGTCTTCGACAGCGAGGGCGCGCAGGTCCACACCATCGGCACGGGCTTCGACGTCAGGCTCGAAGACGCGGCGGCCGAGCAGGCGATTCAGGGCGGCCTGGTGTACACGGCGCGCGTGCCGATCGAAAAACCCGGAGGCTATCAGCTGCGGTACGCCATTCGCGATCGCCGCTCCGGCGCGATCGGCTCGGTCGGCGGGTTCGTGAACGTGCCGGATGTGACCGGCGGCGCGTTCGCGCTCTCCGGACTGGTCCTGCGCGGTGGTGAACGCACCGCGGCGAGCGAGCCGATGGACAGCGACGGCTTCTCTGTTCGACCGGCTGACGCGCTCCGCGTCTACCAGCGCGGCACGCAGCTGTCGTACTCGTACGAGATCTACAACGCGGGGACGGCGGTTCAGGCCGTTACGAGCCTGTGGCGCGGCACCGACAAGCTCACCTCGCTGCCGCCGGAAACATTGCGGCCGCCGGCCGATGGCGGTCCTTTTGGCGCAGCCGGTGGCCTCACGCTCGCCGACGATCTGCCCGCGGGCGCATACGTGCTGCGGGTCGCCGCGACATCCGTCGATCCGAAGCATGCGAAGACGGTCCGCGAAGCCGCCCAGCAGCTCTCGTTCGATATCAAGTAGGAACCATTGACCTGCGCCATTCTTCGGACCAGTCGGTCCTGGAAATGGCAGTTGCGGTCGACGTTTCGGCTATCGGTCTCTCGACTCATTCCCGCCGGCGACGGTCGAACAGGAACAACGGATAGGGCTCGACCGCCTCGGGGGACTCGGTCCGGCGCAACTCGCTCTGCGCGGCCTCGACCGCTGTCTGGATCCGTTGCCGCGCGTCGGGGGCTGACGCACGAGGATCACGCGGCCGGCGCTGCCAATCCTCCTCGCGCAGCGTCCAGAGCAGCTCCGGATCGCGCGGAATGCCCGTTTCTGACGACGACGGGATGGTCGACTCGAGCCGCGCGCCCAGTTTCCGCACCGCGGCGTGTGCACGTTGATTGCGCAGCGCGATGCGCGCTTCGAGTCGGTCGATATGCATGGTCGTGAACGCGAACTTCACGAGCTGGTCTGCTGCGTCGCCAAACACGCCGGTGGACCAGAAATGAGCGCTGAGCACAAACCCCCATTCGGCGCTCGACGTCGAATTCAGGCCGCGCACCTGCAGGATGCCGACCGCCGCCGTCATGCCGCCAGGGACGATCCCGAAGCAGAGGCCATGGCCTTGCTCGCGTTGCTGGTGCGACCAGACGACGAATCCGGCGAACTTGGCGATCGTCGGCGGCGGGGGCGCCATGTACGCAGTGACCGCCGGATCGGAGAACAGCGTGAACAGCGTATACACATCTGACGCGTCGATCTCGCGAAGGGTCGTCAGGCCGCCACGCAGCGGCGGCACGCGGTCGCTCCATCGTTCGGGCATCGATCGCTCGGATATTACCGGACACCAGGGACTTTTCGTGTGCGGCGCGGGCCGGCCACCGCAGCACTTCTTTGGGGATTCGACCCGAAGTTGAACGGCCAACCGCTTTCGCGGGCTTGACGTTGTAGACGGGCGAAGCGCCTTTCGCCATTAACGGGACGCCGATAACGGCGTTCGACACACTCGTAACCGACTGTAGCGCGTCCGGTTGCCGTGCGAAAGGAAATTGGCTGGTTCTTCCGGACGTGTCCGCCATTGGTGGACGCGTGCGGCCTGACCCGCATGGCCGACCGGCAACCTTCCATTGGTCGCCCGCGGCGCTTCGACCACGCATTCCGCCCGTGCCTCGCGGATGTCTCGATGTGACCGCGGCGGCAGGCCTTGACGCCGGTCGCGCCGACCGCTGAGACGTCGGCATTGACGTGGTGGCCGTTGGTCAGGCCTTTCTCATCACCCACGTCGTCATCGATCGCTGGTTCTGAACGATCGTGGTCTTGATCGGATCGATCAGCTCGCCACCGAGCTGCGCGGTGAGCTCCATCAGGCGGGCCTCGGTGACCAAATAGCGCTCACTTCCATCCGGAAGGAGGAAGCGCCCCGCTGCCACCGCGCGTACGCGCGATTCGATGCCGATAGACGAGGCGAGCCGGCAGAAGAAGATCCCGTTCCTGTCCAGGACCCGCCAGCATTCCCGCAGCATCGCCTCGAAGTGGTCGTCGTCTCGCGCGAAGTGCAGGACCGCGCTGCTGATCACGAAGTCAACGCTCCGATCCCGAAACGACATCTGCTCCACCGGTTCGAGGCGGAAATTGTCGGCGGGCAGATCCGGCGCGAGCCTCTCCGCCATCGATCTGACGAGGTCGATCGCTGCGGGCTCGGCGTCCACGGCACGAACGTCGTAGCCTTCGCGGAGGACGAAGGCGAGGTTCCGCCCGGAACCGCAGCCGGCATCACAGATGCGCGCACCCGCAGGAGCGCGTCCGCGCAGGAGTTGATCGAACAGGTAGATGTCGATGTGGCCAAACAGGGCCTGGAGGTCGGTCACCTTTGCGTCGCTCCATTCGCGACGACCGGATGGAGCAGCTCCTCGCGCGGAGCAAGCGTTTGCGCGACACAGAGGCGGCAACGCTGAACATGCAGCTCGTCACCTGGCGCGATGCCGCCAACGCGAACGAGGCCATGCGGGCCGGAATGGGCGACGCGTTGCGGACATGGCGGCAACCGTGACCTGGCGGCGCGT
>JABFWM010000691.1 GCA_013362195.1 Acidobacteriota bacterium | reverse complement strand
CTCTCGCTGCTGCCATTGCTGGAATCGACCCGAACCTGTCGTTGACCTACAGGACCCTGGATGCGTACCTGAGGGCGTATTACGTGCGCGAGCGGCTCCTCGCCGTCTTGTCCGGTTTTTTCGGCAGCCTGGCGTTGGTCCTGGCGGCGGTAGGTCTCTATGGGGTCACGGCGTACTCCGTGAATCATCGTGCGTCTGAAGTGGCGATTCGCATGGCGCTTGGTGCGGCGCCTGCCGGGATTATCCGACTGGTGCTTCAGCGCGTCGCCTTTCTCGCAGGCGCCGGCATTCTGGCTGGTGTTCTTGTCAGTTGGTGGTCAGCGAAATTCGTGCGTACGCTCTTGTATGCCGTGAATGGCCATGATCTCAGTGCCATTGCAATGGCGGTAGCTACGATGACAGCAGTCGTCCTGCTGGCAAGCTGGTTCCCATCACGCCGTGCCGCACGGCTCAATCCGGCGGACGTTCTACGGCAATAGGACGCTTTGCGATGACCTCTCGAGCCGGCATGTTCGTGTCGGTACAACGCGTGTCGGGACTAACGCCCGGCGCCCACCTGCGGCGCACGCGAGTTCACATTAGGAGCGAGCGCGGGACGGCGGAGAAACGGTCCGTTGCTCTTCGCGCCGTCGAAGCCAGGTCTCTGCCACGATGATCCACAGCCGGTCCGTCGTCCTGCCGATGATCTTCAAGCTGCTCGGAGGGGCATGACGCCGCGGATCCTTGTCACCGGCGCCAGCGGGCAGATCGGCCGGGAGGTCGTCGCAGAGTTGAGTGCGGCCGGCCTTCGCGTTCGCGCGCTGACCCGCGATCCGCAGGCGGTGCGCTTGCCGGCAGCGGTCGAAGTCGTCCGCGGCGATCTGTCAGCGCCGGAAACGCTCGACCCCGCGCTTGACGAGGTCACCGCGGTATTTCTGGTGTGGGCCGCGCCCTTGGCGTCCGCGGCACGTGCGATCGAGCGCATCGCGTCCCGCACCGAACGCATCGTGTTTCTCTCGGCGCCCATCCGAACGAACCACCCGTTCTTCCAGCAGCCCAACGATCTCCGGCATGTCTACGCGGCCGTTGAGGATCTAATCGAGCAATCCGGAATGGCCTGGACGATGGTGCGGCCGGGCCCGTTTGCGCTCAACTGCCGCAACTGGTGGGCGCCGCAGATTCGCAACGGCGGCGTCGTGCGCTGGTTTCATGGCGCCGCGCAGACCGCACCGGTCCACGAGCGCGATATCGCGGCCGTCGCGGTGCGCGCGCTCTGCGAGGACCAGCACGGCGGACGAGACTACGTCCTCACCGGACCCGAATCGCTGACGCAGCGAGAACAGCTGGCGATGGTCGGGGACGCAATCGGACGGACCCTGGTGTTCGACGAGGTCTCTCCTGACACGGCGCGGCGCGAGGTGATCGCGGCGTGGCCGGCGCGGGCCGCGGACATGCTGTTGAGCGCGTATGCCGCCGCCCTGGATCGGCCCGCGTTCGTGACGCGCACCATCGAAGAAGTCACGGGAACGCCCGCACGAAGCTTCCGCCAATGGGCGATCGATCACGCACCCGACTTCGCCAGGACGTAGGCTCGCCTCGGCTCACGGCCTCTCCGACGACGACCTCACGTTGAGGAGCGACCTACCTGAAAAAATCCGGAAACGTGTCGTGATCGAACAAGTCCTCCGGCCTGACGACCTTAGTCTGCCGCAGCCCGGAATCGGGAGCGACGCGAACGTCCGGTTGTTCATCGGCCAGGCCCTGGTGAGCGGGCGCCGATCGATGGCGCCGCCAGCCTGAATAGCCGACGCGCTCGACGTGGCGGTTGATCCACAACTCGTGCATGACTTCGCGGAGCTCCTCGGCGCTGGCGTCGGGCACGAAGGCGTGCAGATCTACGACTTCATAGCGGCGATCCCCTTCCATTCGATCGAGGATGAACCGCGCGTCTTTGCTCAAGGCATACATGGCGATACTCGACAAGGGACACGGTCTGCAGCGGGCATCTCCTGCACAGGCGATGCCTCGACGCGAGCCGGTGCAGGTTTGTCCTCGTTACTCGATATGACCGCGGCGAGCGTGGTTTGGTCGGCGGCGGCGTCGGCAATTCGCGGCGGGCTCTTCGTTGGACCGGGCCGATACCGCGGTTCGGGTGAGTGGGCAATTCGACCGGTAACGACCGTCGCGACCCCGACGGCTGTCCATGGCACGACCGATACAGTTCGGCCGCGGACTGGCACGCGATCGCTGGTTCAGGCGCTGCGCTTCGCCCCGGCCGCCAGGCTCTTCGCCGCCAGCTTGCCGAGCACAGCGCCGACGGCGCCGAGCGTGATGCCGAGTGCGAGGACCTTCACGGGCACGTCGATGAATGCCTCGTCCAGACCGCCGCTGCTGCGCCACGCGTCACGCGTTGCGGGATCGTGCCAGATGCCAAGCATCACGGCAGTGCCTGCGATACTGAGAAGCGCGCCGATCGTAGACGCACTGGACGAGGTGAGCACGCCGGCGCGGATCGATTGCGTTCGCCAGGCCGCGGCGAACCCCGCACCCAGGCACGCACCGACGATCGTGTAGGTGAGAACCGTGGCCCGGATCTCATAGTCTGCCGCAGGCGCGAGCGTATCGAACAAGTACCGGATGACGAGCGCCGCACCCAGCACGGCGCCCCAGCCCCAGCTCGCACGCAAGAGAAACCCTCTCGAGTGATCGGTGTTCATGCCGTCCACCTTGGGAGATCCGGTCTCGCGTCCGGTGTTCTCCGCGGTTCTTCCGACGCAGACGCCGGCGCGATGCTCACGATCCGATCAGGCGGTCGCCGCCGGCCTGCCGGAACGCGGCAAGTGCCCGCGCCTTTCCGGCCGCCGCATCGTCGAGGAGCGCGCGGAACGCGGGATCGCTTCTGAGCGGATCGAACTGCGGGCGCTCGGCGAGCGTCGACGGCACGAAGTAGCCGTTCGCAACGGCCCGCTGCAGATGGGGAAGTCCGGCCCGGTGGCGCCCCATGTCACAGAGCAGCCATCCGTCCTGAAAGATCGCTTCGGGGTCTTCGTTGATCTTCAGTCCGCGGCGGCCCGCCGAGCGCGCCTCCAGGTCTTCGGTGCGCCGATCCAGCCACGCAGACAGGTATTCGATCCAGGCGTAGAACAGCGGGATGCGCGACGACTCGCGCATCGCCGCGAGCAACTGGCGCGCCTCGTCGCGCCGCCCCGCCAGGCCCAGCGCGATCACGCGAATGCCGTCATCGGCGCCCGCGATCACTCGCGGGCGTTCGAAGGCGAGCAGGCGGTCCACCGCTCCCATCATGTGCAGCGTCTGCTCGACGCTCGTCGGGACGTTTGGATCGAGCCGCCGCGCCTCGGCGTGCGCCGCGAGCGACTCGTCGAACAGCCCGCAGTAGCGGCAGGCGTGCACGAGGCCCGCGAACAGCTCCGGGTCGTTGCCGTGGCGGTCGGCCTCGACGAGCAGCCGGACGAGCGCCCGCTCGGGCTGTCCGATGTCCGCCTCGAGGTTCGCGTAGAACTTGTGCGCGATGGACAGCCGCGGGCTCAGCGCGAGCGCGCGACGGAACGCATCTTCGGCGCGCACTTCACTCTCCGGCTCGACGCTGACGAACTTGCCGATGACGCGATGGCACCGTCCGAGTTGCGCCCACGCGGGCGCAAACCGCGGGTCCAGCTCGAGACACCGCTGATAGAGCTCGCGCGCCGCGACGAGCCCGTCGTACCTACGCGCCAGCTCGTTGCCGCGCAGGTACAACTCGTACCCCCGCGCGTCGTGCGGCGCTTCCGGCGTCGGCGTCGCTGCTCCGCCCGCTAGGGACAGGGGCGGCGACAGCGCCTCGGAGACGCGGCGGGTGATGTCGTCCTGGATGCTGAACAAATCACCCATCGACGACTGCACGGTGTGCGACGTGAGCAGCGTGCCGTCCGGCGCCTCGACGAGCTGCGCGGCGATCCGCAACTGATCGCCGAATCGCACGAGCGTGCCCATGACGACGCGATCCACGTCGGCGTCGGACGCGAGCGCCTTCAGATCGGGGACGCTGCCGCCGACGCGCGCCGCCACGGCACTGGATCGGACGATCAGCGACGGATTGCGCGAGAGCGATGTCGCGATCGCATCGGGCAGGCTGAAGGCGAGAAAATCCGTCTCGGGATCCGGCCGCAGCACGCGAAACGGGAGCACCACCAGGCGCGTCAACACACGCGCGAGGGTCGCCGTCGTCGCGGTGCTCTCGGCGACGTCGATGCCGCGAAGTTCCGCGGCCATCGACTCGGCCGACTGGGGCCGGTCGGCCGGGTTCTTGGCCATCGCACGGCGGATGACGCGATCGATCGCCGCCACCGCCGCGGACCCGCTGAGCGCCGGCGGCTGTTCGTACCGCGTCGCGTGCAGCACGTCGAGCAGCGTCCGTCCGCCGAACGCGGGGCGGCCCGCCAGCATCTCGAAAAGAATCGCGCCGGCCGCAAACAGATCCGCCCGCGCATCGACTGCGTCACCGGTCACCTGCTCGGGCGCCATGTAGCGCGGCGTGCCGACGATCACGCCGGGCCGCGTGAGCGCCGTGTCGTCGTCGATCGACAACGCCATCTCCGGGCGCGCCAGGCCGAAATCGAGCAGCTTCACGCCGTGCCGGGTCAGGAAGACGTTCGACGGCTTCAGATCGCGGTGGACGATGCCGCGCGCGTGCAGCGCGGATAACGCCGCCAGCATCCCGAGCGCACTCGGCAGCGTCTCCGCCGCACTCAGCGGCCGCCGCCGCAGCCGCTCCGACAGCGGCTCGCCTTCGAGCAGTTCCATGGCGATGAACAGCTGCCCATCGTCTTCGCCGATTTCGTAAATCTGGCAGATGTTGGGGTGGTTGACGCTGGCGGCCGCCCGCGCCTCGCGCCACAGCCGCTGCCGCGCGGTGGCATCGCCGCCCGGCGCGCTGAGCATCTTCAACGCGATGGTCCGCTCGAGGCGCTCGTCGCGGGCGGCGTAGACGATGCCCATGCCGCCTTCCCCGAGCTTGCGCTCGATCGCATATCGTCCAATCCGCGCCGGAAGGCGGCCAGCCTCCGCTCGTGGCGACTCGTCGGACCGCGCGTCGCCGGAGGACGTGATGTCGTCCCGCGAATCGCCGGCCGCGGACGATGGCGCGCGCGCGGATTCGCCGTTCTGTTTCTCTGCCACCGGTGGGTCGATCATAACGCGCGGGTGAGCAGGGCGGCGAACCGCGACGGACGATCCGGGCGAGCTGCCTTCCGGTGTCACCGTCGTGACCAACGTGGCGATGGTCGGGAAGCTCCCGCGGCGGCGGGACCGACGGTTACATCGTCGGCCGTCCGTCGGCGATCAGCAGGTGGCGCAGCTTGTCCAGATCCGGAGGCTTGACCACGTGATGATCGATCCCCGCGGCAGCCGAGCGCTGCTGATCGTGGTCCTGGCCCCATCCGGTCAGGGCGATCAGCAGCACGTCGTGATGCTCGTGGGACGCGCGGATGCGCTGTGCGAGCTGATAGCCGTCCATGCCCGGCATGCCGATGTCGAGAACGACGGAATCGGGCTTGAAGACGTCGATTTCGGCGAGCGCGGCGCGGCCGCTATGGACCACCGAGACGATGGCGCCGGCCGCCTTCAGCAACTCGCCGAGCGTGTCGGCGGCGTCCTCGTTGTCGTCAACGATCAGGATGCGGCGATTGGGGAGCGGCTCGAGCGGGTGGTAGTCGGTGAAGGCGGTGATCGCCCGCCCCTCGGCGGTCGGCAGCTCGATCAGGAATTCGCTGCCCTGGCCGATGCCGCCGCTGCGCGCCTCGACCCGTCCACCGTGCATCTCGACGAGGCTGCGGACCAGCGTCAGGCCGATGCCGAGTCCGCCCTGCGCGCGCCGGTTCGATCGATCGACTTGCGTGAACATGTCGAACACCGACGTCAGCTGATCCGGGGCAATGCCGATGCCGTTGTCACGCACGGCGACGGCGACGCGATCCGCGTGCCGCGTCACCCGAATCTCGATTCGGCCGCCCGCGTCGGTGTACTTCGCGGCGTTGGTGAGCAGGTTCGAAAACACCTGCGTGAGCCGCACGGCATCGCCATAGACGGTAAGGGGTTCGGCGGGGACCTCCATGGTCAGCGTATGGCTCGAGCCGTCGAGCAGCGGCTTCGTGGTGTCGATGGCCGCTTGAAGGATGAGCGCGATGTCGACGTGTTCCCGCTGGATCTTGATCAAGCCGCGGGTGATGCGCGAGACCTCGAGCAGGTCGTCCACGAGACGGACGAGATGATGGATCTGCCGCTCCATGACCGCGCTGACGCGCACCGCCATCGGGTCGGTGAGGCGCGACGCTTTCAGCAGGTGCACGGCATTGAGCAGCGGCGAGAGCGGATTGCGCAGCTCGTGGCCGAGCGTCGCCAGGAACTCGTCCTTGCGCTGGTCGGCGACCCGCAGCGCGGCCTCCGACGCGGCGCGCTGCTCCAGGTGCTCGCGGATCTGGTGCTGCCGTTCGCGCGCGCGCAGCGCGGTCTGAACGGCGCTCACGAGCGTCGCGACGCGCAGCGGCCGTTCGAGGAGCGTCACGTTGCCGAGCATCCGGGCGGCGGCCGCCGATTCGGCCGAGTCCGCGCCCGGCCGCGTGAGCACGAGGACCGGCAGGTCGGACCATGGCGGCTGCTCGTCGAGGAGCTGTTTCAGGGAGGCGTTGTGATCCGCCGTGGCCAATTCCTCGGGCAGGAGGATCGCGCCGGCGCCGGCGGCGATCTCGCGCAGCAGCTCGCCGAAGGTCCGGCAGACGTCGATGTCGATTCCGAGCGGCGACAGCATCGCGCGCGCCGACTCGCCGTCCTTGGCGGTGGCCGCGAGAAAGAGCAGGCGCCGATCGTTGAACGCGCGGGACGTCACGCCTCCTCGGGGTTCTGGATGCGCTCGTCGAATTCGGGGACGCCGGTCAGCACGCCCCTGAATTCGCGCAAGGGGCGGCCGACGCTGATGCGTCCGCCGTCGAGCCTGAACTCGCGGAGCGTGCGCTCATGGCGGCTGCCGCGCTTCTTCATGACGGAGATCGACTGCCGGACCTCGCCGCGGTGTTCGAAGTAGCGGAGCAGCACGACCGCGTCTGCGAGATAGCTGGCATCCACCGGCGTGGTCATCTGGCTGCCAACGAGGCCCTGCTGCGCGCCGACCAGAATCGTCGCCACGCCCATCTGCCCGAGATACATGAGCAGCTCGTGCAGCTGGATGGTCAGGTGACGCTCCGCCGGCATGGCGTTCAGGTAGCCGTTCAGGCTGTCGATGACGATGATCTTCGCATTCCGCTCGGTCACCGCTTGACGAATGTGGTGCGTGAACTCGCCAGGCGTCAGCTCCGCCGGATCGATCTGCTGCAGCGTAATCCTGCCCTCCGAGAGCGGCGTGGCGACGTTCAGCTTCAGCTGTGCGCACCGCGCCAGCAGCGTGGCCGGGCTCTCGTCGAACAGGAACAGCGCCGCATGGTCGCCGCGGCCCGCGGCGGCAGCGGCGAACTGCGCGGCCAGCGTCGACTTGCCGGTGCCGGCGGCGCCGACAATGAGTGTGCTCGTGCCTTCCTCGATGCCGCCGCCGAGCAGCGCGTCGAGCTCCGGGATGTCGCTTGGCAGCTTGGCGTGGACGGCCGGCTGGCGGTGTTCCGCGGCCACCAGCCGCGGGAACACGACCAGGCCGCCGCGGTCGATCACGTAATCGTGAAACCCGCCGCGGAACTTGACGCCGCGATACTTCACGACGCGCAGCCGGCGCCGTTCCGCGCCGTACTCCGGGTTCAGCTGCTCGAGGAGCACCACCCCGTGGGCGATGCTCTGCATCTGCAGATCGTGATCGGTCGCGGTCATGTCATCGAGCAGCAGCACCGTGCAGTCGCGGGTGGAGAAGAACTGCTTCAGCGCGAGGATCTGGCGGCGGTAGCGCAGCGCGCTCCCCGCCAGCAGGCGCAGCTCGGAGAGCGAATCGAACACGAGGCGCGTCGGCTTCAGCCGCTCCACGTCGGCCAGAATCAGCTTCGTGGTCGACGCGAGTTCGACTTCGGACGGATGAAACAGCGTGTTCTGTTCTTCCGGGTCCAGCGCGGCTTCGGGCGGCGTCAGCTCGCGAATCTCCAGGCCGTCGAACGACCATCCATGCGAGTCGGCCACCGACCGGAGTTCTTCCGCGGTTTCGGATAAGGTGACGTAGAGCACCGGTTCGCCGGCGCGGACGCCCTCCAGCAGGAACTGCACGGCAAGCGTGGTCTTGCCGGACCCGGGGACGCCTTCGATCAGATAGAGGCGGCGCCGGACGAACCCGCCCGACAGGACGTCGTCCAGCCCCGCGATGCCGGACGACGCCCGCGCGGGGTCGTTGACGACCGCAGATGGCATGTCACCCAACTCCTTTGGCCCGTCGCACGCGGTTGTCACGAGACGGACCTGGGGCGGGACGGAAGCCACTATATACCGCCGGCACGTGCAGGATGGAAACGGCTCATCCGATGGGCAGGGGCGCTCGGACATGGAACGGGGAGGGGACGCGCGTGAAGAAACACAGCCGAAGCTGCCGGACGGTGCTGATGGTCCTCGTCGCACTCGCGCTGGTCTGCCAGAGCGGGCTGCTCAGGGGCGCGGCCCCGCCAGTCTACGTCACGCTCTGGTTCGACACCGAGGACTACATCCTGCCGCAGGACGACGACGCGACGAAACGGCTGGCCGGGATGCTGACGCGGCTGGGCGTGCGTGCGACCTTCAAGATCGTCGGCGAAAAGGCGCGGGTGCTCGAGCAGCGCGGGCGCACGGACGTCATTGCCGCCCTCCAGCAACACGACATCGGGTATCACTCGAACACGCACAGCCAGCAGCCGACGATCGCGGTGTACCTGCAGCATGCCGGCTGGGACGAGGGCGTCGCGGAGTTCACGCGGCGTGAGCAGCAGGGCGTGGGGGACATCCAGCGGATCTTCGGGGTGACGCCCGTCGCCTACGGACAACCGGGGAGCGCGTGGGCGCCGCAGACGTATCCGGCGCTGCGTGCGTTCGGCATCCACGTCTACCTCGACGAAGCCGACCACGTCGGCATCGACGATCAGCCGTTCTATTACGGCGGGCTGCTGAACGTCTTCAAGATGCGGTCGACGCTGGTGCGGATGCCGCTCGAGGGCGGCGCGAGCCTCGACGAGGGGAAGGCCGCGTTCACCAGGGCCGCCGACGCGCTGCGCGCGCGGGGCGGCGGCACGATCAGCATCTACTACCACCCGAACGAGTGGGTGCAGACGGAATTCTGGGACGCGGTGAACTTCCGCCGCGGAGCCAACCCGCCGCGGCACGAGTGGAAGCGGCCGGGCACGCGCCCGGCGGCGGAGACCGAACGGGCGTTCGCGGACTTCGAGCAGTTCGTGCAGTTCATGAAAGCGCAGGACGGCGTGCGGTTCGTCACCGCCACCGATCTTGCCGGCCTGTACGCCGACCGGGCACGCACGCGCCCGTACGACAGAGGCGATCTGCTGGACATCGCGCGCGGCGCGCGCGGGGAGATCTCGTTCCGCACGTTCGACACGTATGCGCTCTCACCCGCGGATCAGTTCGCGCTGCTGACCGCCGCGGCCGCGACACTCGTTGACGGGAAGCCGCTCGTGCCGGCGGCGCCGGCGCTGCTCGATGGACCATCGCGACCGTTCGGGCCGTCGATTGGCGTGACGCGTTCGCGCTCCTACCGCGGCGCGGCGTTTGCCGACGCCGTTCGTGATGCCGCCGCGTTCGTGGCGCGGAACAAGCGAATCCCGGACGAGATCTGGATGGGAGCGGAGAACCTGTCGCCGGCCGACTATCTCGCCACGCTCGCCGGCGCGTTCGAGGATCTCGTCGCGTCGGGGCGCATGCCCGCGTCCGTGACACGTGTGGAGGGACGCTTCACGGCGGATCGGTATGTCGCGGACGATTCGCCGACGCTGTGGGGCTGGCCGATCTTTCCCGAGGGGTTTCACGCCCCCCGCATCATGGAACTGGCGCGGCTGCAGGCGTGGACCCTGAAGCCGGCGATGCTGCGGGCCGGGAAATAGTCTCACGCAGGGCCGGTCTCAAGACCGGCCTGCAAGAGCCGATGCCTCTGGACGTGCACCTGCCGGGAGCCGGAACGCTGCGCCCGCAAATACGAACGATGGCGACGCCGTGAGCCGCTCGACCCTCGTCCGCGTTGCCGCGGCCGTCGAGGTGGCGCTGTTCGGTGCGTCGATCCTGACGTTCATCTGGTGGATCCAGCCGCGCGATCGGCCGGCACTCGAGATTGCGTTCTACGTGGGCATGCTCGCGTTCGCGATCGGGTCGCCGCTCGCGCACGGCGATCAAGCGGCGCGGCTCGGCATCCGCCTCGACACGCTCGGCGCGTGTGCCCGCCGTGTGCTCGTTCCCACCGTCGTCGCGATGGCGGGGTTTGCGGCCGCCGGGCGCCTGACGGGACACTGGGCCGCGACGGACTGGTCGCACGCGCCGATGGGGATCCTTCGCTATAGCGGCTGGGCGCTGCTCCAGCAGTACGCGCTGCTGGACGTGGTGCTGCTGCGGCTCAGAGACGCGGGCATGACGCGGCGTGCGCCGCTCGCCGCGGCCGTCCTCTTTTCACTGATGCATCTGCCGAACGCGGCGCTGATGCTGCTGACGTTCGCGGGCGGCCTGGTGTGGTGCCGCGCGTTCGAACGCGCGCCGAACCTGCTGCCGCCGGCGATCAGCCACGCGCTCACCGCGCTGGCCGCGGCCGAGTGGCTGCCCGCTGCCCTCATTCACAACCTGCGCGTCGGGCCGGGGTACTTCCGCCGCCCATGACGCGGACCGCGAGCACTCGGCGTCGATCAGCCACACACGTATGACGTACTGCACGTGGACGAGCGTCGGCCCCGGAATCGCGGCCGATCAGCGCGCGGTGAGCGCCGCGAAACGAGACGAGAAGAACGGTTTCACGCGGCCATCCGAGCGTTGCACGATCAGCGCCGCGGCGCCGGGCCGCGACTCGATCAGCGCAAGGCCGCGTTCCGCGCCGAGGACGCTGACGGCCGTGGCCAGCCCGTCGGCGTCCGCGCCGTCGCGCGCGATGACCGTGACGGTGAGATCGTCGACGAGGGCGCGGGACGACGCCGGATCGACGATGTGAGAGTAGCGGCGGCCGTCGATGTCGACGTGCTGCGCGCTGTTGCCGGAGGTGGACACCGCGGCGTCGCTCAACTCCACCATCGCCGGCGCGCCGTCGACCGGCGGATCGTCCTGCAGGCGGATCCGCCAGCCCCGCTGTCCGGGCGGCGCGGCGCTGAACGCCAGGTCGCCGCTCACGGCCACCAGCGCGCTGCGGACCCCGTGGCGGCCCAGCGCGTCCAGCGCGGCGCTCGCCGCGTAGCCTTTGCCGATGCCGCCGACGTCGAGCTGCATGGCCTCCGTGTCGAGCCGCACCGTGCGCCGCGCGGCATCGAGGTGCAGCTTCGCGTAGCCGCTGCGCGCTGAAGCGTCCCGCAGCGCTGCCGGATCGGGGACGCGGTGCGTCTGGCGGGCCGCGCGCCAGAGTCGAATCACCGGCCCCTGCGTCACGTCGAACGCGCCTTCGCTCGCGGCGGCGAGTTCCTGCGATCGGCGCAGCACCTCGAACAGATCGCCGCTGACGCGCACGGGTCGATGCACCGCGGTCCGCGCGATCGCGTTCAACTCGCTGTCGTCGCGATAGTCGGAGAGGATCCGATCGAGCGCGCCGATCCGATCGAACGCGGCGCGGAACGCGTCACGGGCGGCGCGCTCGTCGCGGGTGTAGAGGGTCACCCGGACCAGCGTGCCCATGTGCGGTTCGACCGCCTCGAACCGCTGCAGGTGCGGCGGGCCGAGGGCGGTGACACTCGCCAGCAGGAGAGCGGCAATGAGCTGCCGCATGGATCAGTACGGATCGAGCTCGACGCCGCTGTTCCAGGCGCGATACATCTCGTCGACGCCCGGCAGCGTCGAGGGCCGGACCAGGCGGAAGCCGACCCATTGCGCGTCGGTCATGTACCAGATGCTCTTCGGCTGCTGCGGGTCCTGCCGCTTCCA
>JABFWM010000062.1 GCA_013362195.1 Acidobacteriota bacterium | reverse complement strand
ACAACAAGGCGGCGAAACCGGTCCGGTGGAGTTATCGCAATCCGTCGCATCGAATTGGTAGTACTTCAGCGAGTACAGTCCACTAGTCGCACGTCGGGCGGATCGCCGGTCGCGCCTCGTCCCTCGCCCCGGCCCTTCGCCCCTCGCTCTTCGCCCGCCGCCCCTCGCCCCTCGCCGATCGCTCCTCGCGACCGCGAACGAGTATGCTGTGCGACGGGCCGCGGCCCCGCGCAGATGTCACCGAAACGCCCACGCTCGTCACGCCGGCGGTATCGCGCGTTCGTCGACGACTACACGCATCGCCGTCTCGACGACACTGGGGAGAGCAGCGCCGGCGACGGCGCGCCGGAGGCGGCCGACGCCGCGTCGAAGCCCAAAGCCTCGCCGCAGCGGCGGCAGTACCTGCGCGACTACCTGCGCTGGCTGCGGCCGCACCGCTACGCGATCGGCGCGGTCTTCGTGCTCGCCCTGGTGACCGCCGGCCTGCAGATGATCGAGCCGCTGTTCATGCGCTTCATCATCGACAAGGTGCTGCTGAACCGATCGCTGGAGGCGGCCGTGCGGGTGCGCCGCCTGCACCTTGCCGGCTTCACCTTTCTCACCGTCATCGTCGCCTCCAACCTGATCGACGTCCTCAAGGACTACATGCAGCGCGCCCTCAACGCGCGGGTCATGCTCTCGCTGCGCGAGTCGCTCTTCGATCGGCTCCTGCACCTGCCGCTGCCGAAGCTGCATGAGATGAAGACCGGCGGGATCCTGTCGCGGCTCACCGGCGACGTGGAGACGACGACGGGGCTGCTGCAGATGGCGCTGGTTTCACCGGCGGTCTCGCTGGTGCGGCTGGTGATTGCGATTGGCGTGCTGCTGACGCTCAACTGGCGCCTCGCGCTGACCGCGCTCGCGATCATTCCCGGCGTCCTGATCCTCAGCCTCACCGTGGCGCGGCGGGTCCGGCCGATCTACCGCTCGCTGCGCAAGGACGTCGAGCAGGTGGACGGCCGCGTCGGCGAGACGTTCTCCGGCATTCGCGTCGTGCGCGCCTTCCGCCGGGAGATGCGCGAGCTGCTCGAGTACATGCAGGGGCGGCACACCGTGCTTCGCAAGGAGCTGTTCGCGCATCGCCGCGAGCTCGTGTTGTGGACGTCGTGGAGCCTGCTGCTCGCGTCGGTCAACGTCGTCATCGTGTGGTACGGCGGCTATCTCAATGTCTCCGGACGCGCGACGATCGGCGACATCATGGCGTTCCAGTGGTACACGTTCCTGCTGCTCAATCCGGTGTGGAGCATCGTAAACTCGTTCTCGGAGCTGCAGCGATCGCTCGCGGCCATGGAGCGCGTCTTCGAGGTGCTCGGCCTGCGCGACGACAAGCCGGACCGGCCGGACGCGCGGCACGCGCCGGAGATCGTGCGCGAGATCCGCTTCGAGGAGGTGGCCTTCGAATATCGGGAAGGACGGCCGGTGGTCCGCGACTTCGATCTGGCCGTGCCCGGTGGATCGGTCGTCGCGCTGGTCGGCAGGAGCGGCGCGGGGAAGACCACGGTCACCGATCTGGTGGCCCGCTTCCACGATCCGACGCGCGGTCGCATTCTCCTGAACGGCGTCGACATTCGCGAGTTCCGGCTCGGGAGCTATCGCGACCTGCTCGCGATCGTGCAGCAGGACGTCTTCCTGTTCGACGGCTCGGTGCGCGACAACATCGCCTACGGCCGGCACGACGCGATGGATGCGGAGATCGAAGACGCGGCGCGGCGTGCCAACGCGCACGAGTTCATCGACAAGCTGCCGGAGCGCTACGAGACGTTCATCGGCGAGCGCGGCGTGAAGCTCTCGGGCGGCCAGCAGCAGCGCCTCGCGATCGCCCGCGCCTTTCTGAAGCGCCCGCAGATCCTGATCCTGGACGAGGCGACGAGCAACCTCGACACCGAGAGCGAGCAGCTGATTCAGGCGTCGATGGCCTCGCTGCTCGCGGGGCGCACCACCTTCGTGATCGCGCACCGCCTGTCGACGGTGCGGCGCGCCGACATCATCCTCGTGATGGAGGACGGGCGGATCGTCGAGCGCGGCACCGATGCCGAACTGCTGCAGGCGCGCGGCACCTACTACGACATGGTGCAGCGGCAGATGGAGTCGGCCCGCGCCGCCGGCGAAGCCGAAGCCGTCCTGCGATAACCCGCTAGTTGCAGCTGGACGAGAGGCGCTGCAGCGACCGCACCTGCATCTCGCGATCGACGAGCACGCCGGTGACGCTGACCCGCTCGCCGATGTGGTCGCGCAGCCTGGCGGTCCGCGCCGCCTCGACGAGGTCGATGGCCGCCCCGCCCTTCTTGAGGAAGCCCGACTTCCAGCTGCGCGCTTTCGGCGCGCTCGTCCCGCTCGTGTTCTTCAACTGATACGCGTCACCGCTGCGCGCCAGGCACCCGGCGATCGTCACCGGCGCAGGCGTCCTGCCGGCAGTGGGCGCCGGCGTTTCCTCGAGCGACGCGTTCGTCGCGGGTACTTCGCTCGCCCGCGTGGCTGCCGGCGTCGCGGTCGTGCGCGGCTTCGCCGTCACCGCCGGGATCGCATCCGCCGTGTCCTGCACCGACCCGGTGCTCGCGGTCGCCGTCGGCCGCGACGGGTCGCGCGCGGCAATCACCATCGCAGCGCCCAGCACGCAGACCACCGCGAGCAGGACCATCGCCGCGCCGAACGGCACCTTCGATCGCGTCGTCTTTCTCGCGCGCGTGTGCCTGCGCGCGGTCGTCGACGTCTTCGCGCGCGACGCTTTCATCCTCGGCATGCTGCCCTCCACGGGACCGTTCGGGGCCCTTGCGGGGAGCAGCAAAGGGAGTGCCTTCCGCGCTGCGCGCGCAAGTGACACGGCGCACGGGAGTTGTCTGTCGAGGGAGGGCGGCCCTCGACGGCGCCGACGCCAAATTCCGTGATCAGCGGACGAATATCAGGTGTCCAACGACCCGCCCTGCGTGACCGGTGTAGGCCGCCTCTTCAGAGGCGGCCTGCGCAGCGTGACGCGCATCCGTGTCCACCATCCTCGGTGGACGTCAGCGCAGCTGCGCCAGCACGGCGCCGGTGACATCGTCGGTGCCCGCGCGTCCGCCGAGATCGGGCGTGATGGTGCGCCCGTCTGCGAGGACGCGCAGGACGGCGGACTCGAGCCGCTTCGCGGCGTCCGTCTCGCCAAGGAACTCGAGCATCATCGCGCCGGCGAGCATCGCCGCCATCGGGTTGGCGACACCGCGTCCGGCGATGTCGGGTGCGGAGCCGTGCACCGGCTCGAACATCGACGGGAACGTCCGCGCCGGATTCAGGTTCGCGCTCGGCGCCAGACCAAGGCTGCCGGTGATCGCCGCGCTCAGGTCGGTCAGGATGTCGCCGAAGAGATTGGAGGCGACGATCACATCGAAGTCCTGCGGCCGCCGGACGAGATCCATGCACGCCGCGTCGACGAGCAGCGACTCGGTGCGGACGTCCGGATACTCGCGCGCGACCTCGGAAAACACGCGATCCCAGAAGGCCATGCTGAAACCCTGCGCGTTCGACTTGGTGACCGACGTCAGCAGGTGCTTCCGATCGCGGCGGCGCGCCAGCTCGAAGGCGAACCGGATGACGCGCTCGGTGCCGTGCCGCGTAAACACCGCCGACTGAATCGCGACCTCCTCGGATCCGGAATGGACGATGCCGCCGATCTGCGCGTATTCGCCTTCCGTGTTCTCGCGGACCACGACGAAATCGATCTCGCCGGGCTTCGGCCCCGCGAGCGGCCCGCGGACGCCGGGGTAGAGCACCGCCGGACGCACGCAGGCGTACTGATCGAAGCCGCGGCGGATCGGCAGCAGCAGGCCGTTCAGCGTCACGTTGTCCTGGATCCGGGGATCGCCGACGGCGCCGAAGAAGATCGCCTCGAAGGGGCGGAGGCGATCGAGGGCGTCGGCCGGCATCATGCGTCCGTGCTCGACGTAGTGTGCCGATCCCCAGGGAAACGACGTCCATGTGAAGCCGGCGTCGAACCGCTGCGCCGCCGCCTCGATCGCGCGCATCGCCGCGGGCGTCACCTCGTTGCCGATGCCGTCGCCGGGAATCACCGCGATGCGGTACGTCTTCATCGATTCACCATAATCCGATCACCTTCCACCACAGAAAGCCGACGGGCAGCCAGAGCGCGAGATGCACGATCGAGAGGATGAACCCGATGCGCCACCACTGCCGCTGACCGAGATAGCCGCTGCCGAAGATGATCGGCGCGGGGCCGGTGCCGTAATGCGTGGTCGCGGCATCGAGGCTGGAAAACACGCCGAACGCGAGCGCGGCGAGCAGCGGCGGCGCGCCAAGCCCGATCGCGACCGCGAAGAACGCGGGGAACATCGCGGTGACGTGCGCGACGAGGCTCGCGAACGCGTAGTGCGCGTAAACGTAGAGCACGACGAGCGCGGCAAGCGCCCACCACCAGGGCCAGCCGGTGACGAACGCCGCGGCGGTCTGGGCGAACGCTTTCGGGAAACCCGCTTTCTCGAACTGCCCGGCGAACATCACCAGCCCCCCGAACCAGACGAGCGCGTCCCAGGCGCCCTTCTCGTCCAGGAGGTCCTGCCAGTCGAGGACGCGCGTGAGCAGCAGCAGGCTGAGCCCTCCGTATGCGACGGCGGTCGCAGAGATGCCGAGCCACTCGCCCGCGAGCCACAGGATCAGCACCACCGCGAAGATGCCGAGCAGCGCGCGCTCGCGCGCGGCCATCGGTCCCATCGACTGCAGCCGTTCGGCCGCCAGCGACCGTGCGGCTGACGTGTCGCGCAGTTCCGGCGGGCACAACCGGAACACCAGGTACGGCACGACCGCGACCGCGATCAGGCCGGGCACGATCGCGGCCGCCGCCCACACCGTCCACGACAGGCGGACCCCGGAGGCCTCGCGCGCCAGCTCGGCGACGAGCGGGTTGGGCGCCGTCGCGGTCAGGAACATCGCCGAGACGACGAGGTCCCCCTGGTAGAGCGTCTTCATCAGGTAGGCGCCGATGCGCGGCGCGGTCGGGCCGGGCTCGGATCCGAACGCGCGCGCGACGTTGAGCGTGATCGGAAACAGGATGCCGCCGGCGCGCGCGGTGTTCGACGGCGTCATCGGCGCCATCGCGAGATCCGCGAGCACGAGCGCGTACCCGAGGCGCAGCGGACTGCGCCCGACGTGCTCGACGATCGCATAGGCGATCCGCTCGCCGAGGCGCGTCTTGACGAACGCGCGCGAGAAGAGGAACGCCGCGACGATCAGCCATACGGTGACGTTCGCGTAGCCCGAGAGCGCCTCCTGCACGGAGAAGAGGCCGAGAAAGAGTGCCGTGGACGAGGCGATCAGCAGGACCGCGCCCGACGGCATCGGCCGCGTGATCAGCGCCGACACGACCGACGCGTAGAGGCTGAGCAGGCCCCACGCGCGCGCGCTGAAGCCCGCGTGCGGACACCACCACACGATCGCGGCCACGAGCAGCGGCGTGATCCAGCGCCAGTGGCGTGCGACCGCCGATCGCGGATCGATGGGGGCCGACGCGGACGCGTCGTGTCCGCGCGCGGTGGGCGTCACAGGAATCGCTGCAGGAACGCGATGATCTCCTGCCGGCCTTCGGCCGTTTCCTGGTGCTCGACGTCATACCGCAGCAGCGTCCACCGCTCGGGATGGCGCGCGGCCGCGTAAGCCTGCTGCAGCTCGCGATCGATGATGTCGAGCCCCTCGACCGGGGTCAGCGCGTCGCGCAACCCCGCCAGTCCGAGATGCGCGCGCGGCGCGATCAGCGCGTTGATCTGCGCGGTCGTGAAGGCGTTGAGCAGACCCGGCACGAAGTAGTAGAGGCCGTGCAGCGACAGCGCCTTCCGGGCGAGCAGCGTGTGGAAGTCGGTGAGGCAGTTGATGTCGACGGTGACCTTGACGCGCGTGTCGAGCGCGCCCATCCACCACGCCATGGTGCTGCCCATCGACATGCCCAGCGTGGCGATGCGGCCCGCGTCGACGTCCGCCCGCTCGAGCAGGAAATCGAGCGCGCGCAGGCTGTCGTAGACCATCATGCCCCACAGCACCTGGCCCCGCCACAGCATCGCTTTGAACGTGTCGGATTCCGACGTGTGGCTGCGCTCGCCGAAGACCCAGTGGTCGATGCAGAGCGCCACGTAGCCCAGGTCGGTCAGGACCTTCGCGTAGGGCGTCGGCTGCAGGTAGCTGCGGCCGTTCACGAATTCCAGCTTGCCGATCGTGTAGCCGCCGCCGTGCGAATGGTTGAACAGCACCGCCGGGGCGCGGCCCGCGACCGTGCGCGGCCGGGCGAGATACGCGGGAACGTTCTCGAGACCGTTCAGATCGAGATCCCACGTCTCGAGCACGTAGCCGTCGCGCTCGGTCTCTTCGCGCTTGGTGCCGCGAATGGGACGCCGCCGATCGGGCAACGCACCGAGCAGGCCGTACAACTCGGCGCGACGGTCCGGTGGCCGGCGCCGCGGCGACGGCTTGTCAGCCTGCGTGTGCGGTGCGAGCGGCGTCAGCGAGGCGAGGCCGCCAAGTTTGAGGACGTCACGTCGTTCGATGCGCGCCATCGGTCTCCCCGCCAGAGCTTACAACCATCTGGCGGGCCGCCGCGAGCGCGCGCTATTCGTAGCGCAGCGCCAGAATGGGATCGATGCGGCTCGCGCGATGCGCGGGGATGAGGCCCGCGGCCGCCGACACCACGGTCAGGAGCAGCAGCGTCCAGCCCGCCATCCACGGGTCGGTCGCCTGAATGCCATACAGCTGCGACGACACGTATCGGCCGAGCAGCAGCGCCGACGGGATGCCGATCGCCAGCCCGATCGCGAGCAGCAGCAGCACCTCGCGCATCACGAGCCAGATCACGAACCCGGGCTGCGCGCCCAGCGCCAGCCGGATGCCCAGCTCTTTGCGCCGCCGCGCGACGACGAACGCCATCACGCCGTACAAGCCGATCGACGCCAGCACCGTCGCCAGCAGACCGAAGCCCGCCGACAGCAGCGCGATCAGGCGGTCGGTCAGCAGCGTGTCATCGAGCTGTCCTTCGACCGTCTTCAGCTCGTAGATGGGCATCGCGGCGTCGATCTGCCGCACCTCGTTGCGGATCGTGCCATAGGCGCTCGCCGGCTTCGACTGCGTCCTCACGTAGACGACCGCGCTGCCCGTGCCGGGATTCGGAACGAAGACCTGCCGGTGCACGCCTTCGCGCGGTCCTTCGTACAAGGAGTCGGCGACGACCCCGACGATCTCGATGGTCAGCTTCGAGCTCGGCCCGCCGCCCCATCCGATCCGCTTGCCAATCGCGCTGCGGCCCTTGAAGAAGTGCTCGGCGAAGCGCCGGTTGACAATCGCGACCGTGGCCTCGCGCTTCGCGTCGGCGTCGGTGAAGTCCCGCCCTTCGAGGAAGGGCACCTTCATCGTCGTGAAGTAGCCAGGCGAGAGGGAGTTCATGAACGCCTGCATGTCTTCGCCGTCGGCCGCCTTGTGGCCCTCCACCGACAGCGAGCTGTCCCACTCGTCGCCGGCGAGAATCGCGACCGCGGCGATCGCCGCCGACTTCACGCCTGGCGCCGCGCGCAGCCGGTCGAGCAGGGTGCGGTAGAACTGCAGCCCGCGCGCCTCGTCGTAGCCGTTGAGCGAGGGCGCCAGCTGAAACGTGACCAGATTGTCGAGCGCGATGCCGGTGTCGGTCGTCTTCAGGTTCTGCAGGCTGCGCACGAACAGGCCGGCGCCGAACAGCAGCAGAAAACTGAGCGCGACCTGCGCCGTCACGAGTCCCTTGCGCAGGAACAGCGATCCGCCGGTGCCCGCAATCGACCCCACCGTGTCCTTCAACGTCGTCCACGGATCGGGCCGGCTGGCGCGCAGCGCCGGCAGCAGGCCGAAGATGATGCCGGTGGCGAAGGTGAGCGCGCACGTGAACGCGAGAATCCGCAGATCCGGGTGCGGCGTGATCAGCAGCGGCTGCCCCTGCGAGGGCACGAGCGCGAGCAGGCCGCGGGTGAGAATCAGGGACAGGCCGAGGCCAAGCGCGCCGCCCGCGAACGAGAGCACGAGGCTCTCGACGAGCAGCTGGCGGATCAGGCGTCCACGCGAGGCGCCCAGCGACAGCCGCACCGCGAGCTCCTTCTGACGCATGAACCCGCGCGCGATGAGCAGGTTGGCGACGTTGGCGCACGCGATGAGCAGCACGAGGCCGACCATCGACATCAGCACCAGCAGCGCCGTCGAGAACTCGTTGCGCATGTTCGAGTAGCCCATCGCGCCGGGGTCGACGAGCAGCTGGCCCTTCATGAACTGATCGCGCGCGTATGCCGACCAGTCCTTGGCGGCCGGCAGGCCCATTTCGTAGCGGCGAATCTGCGTGAACAGCCCCTGAAGCGGCGCGCGCGCCGATTCGATGGTGTAGCCGGGTTTCAACCGTCCGAACACCTGCACCCAGCGCGCGCGGCGGTTGTCCATGTGAAGCCAGTCCCAGTCGGGCGCCATCACCGGCTTCATCAGGATCGGCACGCGGATCTGCGGTGCTTGAGCGGGATCGAGCCCGGCAAAGCCCTCTGCCGACACGCCGACGATCTCCATTGGCTTGTCATTCACGAGGATCTTCCTGCCGACGACGTGCGGGTCGCGAGCGAAGCGGACGGTCCAGTAGTCGTAGCTCAGGACGACCACGGGATGCCCCTGGTAGACCTGATCGTCCTGTGCGGAACTGAACACGCGTCCGATTGCCGGCTGCACGCCGAGCATCGTGAAGTAGTTGCCGGACACCATCTCGGCCTCGATGCGCTCGGTCTGGTTGTCGATGCTGACCGACGCGGGCACGAGGCGGCGGCAGATCACTTCGGCGAGCGGCTCGGCCCGCTGCTGCAGGTCCTGGTAGAGCGGATACGAATGCATCCGGGAGCCCATGTTGCTGCCCATGTGCGCCCCGCGCTGATAGAGCATCACGAGCTCGTCCGGGGCCTTGACCGGCAGCTTGCGGAGCAGCAGCTGGTCGATGAGCGTGAAGATCGCCGTATTCGCGCCAATCCCGAGCGCGAGCGAGAGGATCGCCACGATCGAGAACAGCGGGCTGCGGCGCAGCCCCCGGAAGGCGAGACGCAGATCGGCAAGAGACGTGTGCATGGTCCTGGTTTGACGGGGGGAAGGGGCCAACGGTTGCTATCGGCGTGCGCTCCCGCCGATAATCGCCGCACCCCATGAGCGATCGACCCAACGCCGACTATTACGAGATTCTCCAGGTCAACCCGAACGCGGATCCGGATACGATTCACCGGATCTATCGCTTCCTCGCCCAGCGGTTTCACCCCGACAACACGGAAACGGGCAGCGAAGAGCGGTTTCGCGAGCTGCACGAGGCCTACACCGCGCTCAGCGATCCGGAGCGGCGGGCGCGCTACGACGTCGGCTACCAGCAGCTCCGCAAGGATCGCTGGCGGCTGGTGTCGGCGGGCGGCCAGTCGGAGAACGATTTCGAGCTGGAACAGTCGATCAGGCTGACGCTGCTGGAGGCGCTCTATACGAAGCGCCGCCTCCAGCCCGACGAGCCGGCGATCTTCGCGGGCGACCTCGAGTCACTGCTCGGCCGCACGCGCGAACAACTGCAGTTCACGATGTGGTACCTGCAGCAGCGGAAATTCGTGACCCGCGACGACAACTCCCGCCTGCTGATCACCGCCGACGGTGTCGACTTCCTCGAGCAGAACTATCGCGCGTCGGCGCAGAAGCGGCTGAACCCCGCAAAGTCGTAAGCCGCCTGCCGCCTACTTCTTGCTGGCGGCAGCCACCCAGGTTTCGATGAGTGCGAGCGATGGCCCTCCGCGCGCGCGGTAGGCGTCGGCCAGGCGCACCATCAGCGCGCGATCGGCGTCCGCGTCCTGCACGGGGCGGTCGTTGACGAAGGATTCGTAGAGCACCAGCAGCGCCAGCGCGAGCGACGGCTCGTCGTCCGCGCGCTTGTCGATCAGCTCGCCGACGGTTTTCAGGCCGTCGGCGTAGCGCCCGGCCTGCAGCGCGGCCATCACGTAGCGCTTCTGCACGCCGATGTCCTCCGGCCACCGCGCCTTCGCGTCGTCGAGCGTCTGCAGCGCGAGGTCGCCGCGCCCCTGCCGCAGAAACGCGTCGGCGAGGAGCAGGTGCAGCGGCGTTTCGTCGCGCTCGCGGATGAGCGCGGTGCGCCACGCGCCGGCCGCTTCCTTGTCGTTGCCGCCGGCGGCATAACAGGCGCCGAGGTAGACCATCGCCGGTGAGAAGTCGGGCGACGCCCGCATCGCGGTGCGGAACGCGTTCGCGGCCGGATCGTATTTCTTCTGCGCGAGCAGCGAGACGCCCTGGAGGAACGCGGCGATGGGAGACTGCGCGGCGTCGGCGTCGGTGACGTGCAGCGCGGCGAGATCGGCGGTGCGCGCGCGCTCGAGCAGTTCGCGAGCGAACGCGGTGTGCGCGTCAGGCCGCGCTTCCATCCGCGACAGGTAGGCCCCCAGCATCGCCGGGCCGAGCATCTGGTCGACGGCGAACCGCGGCACCGCGCCGACGAGCCGCGCGGCGAGCGATGCGGGCATCGGCGCCGACGGATTGACGATCGTACCCTCGGTGGTGGTCGCGTTCGCGCGCGGCGCGCCGACCACCTTGAACGAGCGCCGCAGCTCGCCGTGCTGCTCGTCGCCGGTCCGGACCTTGGCGCGCACGACGTAGTCGCCGGGCGGGAGGACGCGCATGTCGGCGACGGCCTGCGCCAGATAGGCGCCGCTGCGCGATCCGGGCGCCACCAGCGCATCGGCGTGCACGAGCGCCGGGCCGTCGCCCTGCGCAATCTCGAAGTTCACCACCGCGCCGGCAATGCGCGTCGCGTCGCCTTCGAGGTCCATCTCCAGCGCGAGGCGATCGTCCTGGCGCACCGTATCGAGCGCCAGCCGCGGGTCGCCCATGGTGTGCGGCGGCACGCGGACCAGCAGCGGACCTGACGCGCCGAGCGGTCCGAGCTCGGTTTCCCGCGCGTCGATGCGGCGCTCGACCGCGCCGACCTGCCCGCCGCTGTCGATGACCGCAAGGCGCACGATGTATTGCCCCGGCGGAACGCTGATGTTCGCGGAAAACGGCATCACGTCGGTGACGGCATCGCCGAGGCGCTGTTCGGCGGTCACGATCTTGTCGCCATTGAGGTTGCGCACCAGCAGCTGGAAGCTCGTTTCGCCCGGGGTGAGACGCGAGGCCTCACCCGCCAGCACCAGCTTCACTCGCCGCGCGTCTTCCGGATCCGACGCGATGTAATTCGTCATCCGCAGTCCGAGGCCGGTGGCGAGCACGGGCGAGTCGAGCGCGGTCGAGAGTCGCGCCGCCCAGTCGCGATCCTCGTAGGTCTTCACGTCGAACAGCTCGCGCGCGCGGACCGTGCCGCCGGTCCTGGCCTGCACCTTCATCCGCCGCGTCTTGCCGTCGCCGTCGAGCGGTTCCTTCTCCACGGCGATGCGGTAGTAGCCGGACAGCTCCCGTCCGAGCCGGTCGAACGTGGTCTCGGCGTTCACGTCGGTGCGGTAGCTGCCGCCGCCGGTCATGCCGGCAATGGTTTCGAGCGGCCCGAGTCGCATGTACTGATCGCGCGCCGGGGTCGAGCTGATGCCGCGGCGATCCGCCGAGAACATCGCCGCCGGCACGAACATCGTGTAGACCGTCGCGCGCGCGGCGACGGCCTCCGCCGCGACGCTCGACAGCGTCGACGTCTGTTCGCGCTCGTCGAGCGGCCAGCCGCCGGAAATGAGGATCACCGTCTTCTCGCCGCGGACGCGGCTGAGCAGCGTCAGCACCTGCCGCAGCGCGGAGATGCTCGCGAGCGACGTCATCTGAGCGTCGCGCCACGCCGCTTCCGCCTGCATCTGAATGCCGCGCAGACAGGCATCGTTCGCGAAGCCGCCGAACGCGGAGCTGCGCGGGGTGTTGCTCGCGGGTGCGCCCCCACCGCCGCCGCCGGCACCGCCCCCGCCCGCCGGAGCGCCGCCCGATCCGCCCGACTCTCCGCCACCCGACGGCGAACC
>JABFWM010000335.1 GCA_013362195.1 Acidobacteriota bacterium | reverse complement strand
CAGACGGAGGTGATCGTCATCGTGTCCAAGCCGCCGGCGCGCTCGGTGCTGGATTCGCTCATCACGCAGGCGCAGACGCTCGGCAAACCGGTCGTCGTGCTGTTTCTCGGCGCGCCGGCGCAGGCGGCGCTGTCCGGTCCGGTGCGCCTCGTTCACACGCTCGAAGCAGCCGCCACCACGGCGGTCGCGCTGGCGCGCGGCGAGGCCGGCGCGCCGCAGGCGGCGTCAGTGTCAGCGAACGCGAACCTGCCGGATTTCGCGCCCGGCCAGCGCTATATCCGCGCCCTCTATTCGGGCGGCACTTTCTGCGCCGAAGCGCAGGCGATCTGGCGCGACGAGGGCATCCGCACGCTCTCGAACGCGCCGCTCGATCCCGCGTGCGAACTGGAGAACGCGCTGAAGAGCGAAGGCCATTGCGCGCTCGATCTCGGCGACGACGCCTTCACGGTCGGCCGCCCGCACCCGATGATCGATTGCAGCCAGCGCATCGAGCGCCTCGGCGAAGAGGCGCGGGACCCGGCGGTCGCGGTGATCGTCATGGACTTCGTGCTCGGCTACGGCGGTCACGCGGACCCGGCGGGCGCGCACGCGCCGGCGATCGTCGATGCGCTGCGCACGGCGCGCAGCGAGGGCCGCGAGCTTGCGATCGTGGGCTTCGTCTGCGGCACGGAGGACGATCCGCAGCGGCTTTCCGCGCAGCGCAAGCGGCTGGAAGAAGCCGGTGTGCGCGTCGTCCAGGGCAGCACGCAGGCGGCGCGCGTCGCCGCGCGGATCATCGCCGCATTGCCGGCCGCCGAAGCGATGCCTTCCTGCGCGAGTGCCAAATAAAGACAGGAGCCTCGTCATGTTCAACGATGTTCTTTCCGTGATCAGCGTCGGCGTGGCCGGCCTCGACGAGGGCGCCGCGAGCGGCGGCGCGGCGCTCACGCGGCTCGACTGGCAGCCGGCCGGCGACGCCACGCCCGAGCTGGCATGGCAACTCGCCCGGCTTTCGGGTGACAGGGACGATAAGGAGTGCTTCGGTTCCGTGATCGATCGCGCCAATCTCGAAGCCGTCGATCGCGTGATCGGCGCGGAGCCCGTATGGACCGACGTCGCGCTGCATGCACGCGACGTCCTGCCGGATCTCGGCCGCACGCTGCTGCACGCGGGGCCGCCGATCGGCTGGGAAAGGATGTGCGGCCCGATGCGCGGCGCGGTGATCGGCGCGATCCTGTACGAAGGCTGGGCCAGTTCGCCCGATCGCGCCGAAGCGCTCGCGCGCAGCGGTGAAGTGAAGTTCGCGCCGTGTCACGAGCACGGCGCGGTAGGCCCGATGAGCGGAATCATCTCGCCCTCGATGCCGCTCGTCGTCGTGCGCAACCGCACGGCCGGCAATTTCGCCTATGCGCCGTTCATGGAGAGCGGGGGCCCCGAGACGCTACGCTTCGGCGCTTATTCGCAGAAGGTGCTGGACGGGCTGCGCTGGATCGAGCAGACGGTCGCCCCGACGCTGCGCGCGGCCGTGCGCGGCGCGCCCGACGGCCTCTCGCTGAAGCCGATCATCGCGCAGGCGCTGCACATGGGCGACGACGTGCACAACCGCAACACGGCGGCGAGCCTGATCCTGCTGCGCTGGGTGGCATGCGAGCTGGCGGCGGGCGGCCTCGGCCGCGAGACCGTCGCGCGGGTGCTGGAGCTGATCCGCAACGACGACATGTTCTTCCTGAGCCTGTCGATGGCGGCGTGCAAGTCGACCATGGATGCCGCGCACGGCGTGCCGAACAGCAGCGTGGTCACGGCGATGGCGCGCAACGGCGTGGAGGTGGGCATCCGCGTGAGCGGGCTCGGCGAGCGTTGGTTCACGGGCCCGGCCGATATTCCGAAGGGACTCTATCTGCCGGGATTCAGCGAGGCCGATGCGAACCCGGATATCGGCGACAGCGCGATCACCGAAACCGCCGGGCTCGGCGCATTCGCGATGGCGGCGGCGCCCGCCATGGTGCAGTTCGTCGGCGGCAAGCCGAGCGACGCGCTGCGCTACTCCACCGAAATGAAGCAGATCTCCGTCGCGCGCAATCCCGGCTTCACGCTGCCCGCGCTCGACTTCGTCGCGGCGCCGGTGGGCATCGACGTGCGCCGCGTGCTCGACGACGGCAGCCGGCCCGTGATCAACACCGCGACCGCGCATCGCGAGCCTGGCCGGGGCATCATCGGCGCGGGTATCGTGCGCGCGCCGCTCGCCTGCTTCACCACCGCTCTTTATGCCCTCGCCGACGCAGCCGACAAGGCGCCCGCAAGCCATCCCGGAGAACGCGCATGACGCCCGATTCCCAACGTATCCTGATCGCGTTCGGCGGCAACGCGAGCTATCCGCCGAACATCAAGGGCCTCGCCGAGGAGCAGTTCCAGCTGATCGAGCAGGCCTGCCAGCATCTGGCGCGGATCATCGAGGGCGGCTACCGGCTGGTGCTCACACACGGCAACGGCCCGGTGGTCGGAAACATCCTGTTCCGGATGGCGCGCACCGCGCGCGAACTCTCGCCGATGCCGATGGACATCTGCGTCGCGCACTCGCAAGGCGGCATGGGCTACATGCTGCAACAGACGTTGCTGAACGTGCTGCGCGCGCACGGCGTCGGGGCGCCGGTGTCGTCGGTCGTCACGCAGGTGGAAGTGGACGCGGAGGATCAGGCGTTTCGCAATCCCACCAAACCGGTCGGCCGCTTTTTCAGCCAGGAAGAGGCGGACCGGATGAGCCGGGAGAGCGACTGGATCTTCGTCGAGGATTCGGGCCGCGGCTACCGGCGGGTGGTGCCGTCGCCGCGTCCGATGAGGATTCTCGATCTCCCCGCGATCGAGGCGCTGATCGAAGCCGGCGTGATTCCGATCGCGGCGGGCGGCGGCGGCATCCCCGTGGTGCGCAACGGCGATGGCGGCTTGCACGGCGTGCCTGCCGTGATCGACAAGGACTTCACGAGCGCCCTGCTGGCCGCGAACCTCGGCGTCGAGACGCTGATCATGCTGACCGGCGTCGAGCGGGTGGCGCTCGATTTCGGCAAGCCGACCCAGCGCTTTCTGGATCAGATCACCGCCGACGAGGCGCGCCGCTACATGGAGGAAGGCCAGTTTCCGCCGGGCAGCATGGGGCCGAAGATCGCGGCGGCGCTGGAGTATCTCGAACACGGGGGGCGCACGGTCGTCATCACGTCGCTCGATCGCGTGTACGACGCGCTGCACGGTGAAGCCGGCACGCGGATCGTGCGATGAGCGCGCTC
>JABFWM010000310.1 GCA_013362195.1 Acidobacteriota bacterium | reverse complement strand
CCGCCGCCCGAGTTGAAGGTGAAGCGTTCGCTCACCGCCAGACCTCGCGGCCGCGGCGCAACGCGGCAAGGCCCGCGACGGCGGAGTAGTTCATCATCACGAACGTGAATGCGACCCGCGACAGCCGTTCGCGCACGTTCAGCCAGGCGCCGGCGGCGGCGAGCGCATAGAACGCGGCCTGCGCGACGAAGGCCGCGACATAGAGCCACGCGAGCGAGGCGAGGACCGCGCTCGACACGAGCAGCGCGACGAGCGCCCACGGCACGACCAGCCGCCCGATCTTGTGCGACACGTACTGAAGCCACACGGGGTTGACGATCGGCACCAGCAGCCGCGGCTCCTGCGCGAGGATTTGATAATTGCCCGCGAGCGTTCGCGTCTTGCGCCGGGACTCGGCCGCGGCATCGCGCGACGCCTGGTCGTACGCGACGGCCGCTTCCTCGAACACCACCCGCGAGCCCGCCAGCACCGCGCGCATCGGCGCGAGCACGTCGTCGAGGAGAGACGACGCGGGCAGCGGCTGCCACAGCGATCGGCGCATCGCGTAGATCGCGCCGGTCGCGCCGAGCGTGGACCAGACGCGGCTCTCGTTGCGCCGCAGCCATTTCTCGTACTTCCAGTAGAGGCCGATGCCCTCGCCGATCGTCGAATCGGCCGCACCGACCTCGCAATCGAGCACCAGCTCGCCGGTCACGCCACCGACCTCGGGGTCCGCGAAGTTCGCGACGAGCGCGCGCAGCGCGCCGGGCGCGAAGCGCTGCCGCGCGTCTGCGAACACGAGGATCGCGCCGCGTGCGGCCATCGCGCCCGCGTTCAACGCCGCCGGTTTGCCGCCGGGCGGCAGCTCGATCAATTGAACGTCGCGTCCGAACGGAGCGACCGCGCGAGCCGGCTCATCCGTCGACCCGTCGGACACCACGATGATCTGTCGGGGTCCGGGATAGTCCTGCTCGATCAGATTCGCGAGGCGCGCGGTCAGCCGATGGGCTTCGTTGCGGACGGCCACGACGACCGTGATCGATGGCCAACGGCCGTGCTCAAAATGGGTAATGCGTGGACGCCGATCCGCGAGGCGCGCCCACACCGCAAGCAGCAGAGGGTAACCGGCGTACACATAAAACACGACGGATACCGAGAACCAGAACACGAGCTCCATGAATCCCTGCACGGCCAGCACGATGTCTGGCTCTGCAAAATCAGAACCACGAAACAGCCGGATCGCGAACGATTCCACACGTGTCAGGCGTTCTCCGCGCGACGATGCTGGCGCGACCGGCGTCGGTGCGACCGCGGCTGGACGTTCTCACGAGTGCTGATATCTGCGGAGCGATCGTACGAGTGCGCGCGGGGTGAGAGGGCAGGGGTGCAAGGGTGCAGTGATGCGATCGGAAGAGTTGCGATGTGCCGGGCGCCTGGCGGGCGCAGCACATCGCACGTGGACGGAGACAGAGACTATGCGGCGCCGACTCGCTCCGCGGCGCCGCTCGTTCTCGGCGCGCCCAGCTTGAAGACGTTCGGGTGCGGCTCCTTGATCGCGTTGCGCGTGTCGACGACGACCTCGGCCTCGGCGACGATCGCGTTGTAGTCGAAGGCCTTGTGATCCGTGATGATGACGACGCAATCGTACTGGCCGATGCTGCCGCGCGTCAGATCGACGGCGCGGATGTCGTAGCCTCCGGCCCATTCGCGCCCGTGCACTTCCGGGACGTAGGGATCCGCGTAGGACACGTCGGCGCCCCTGGCCAGCAGCAGCCCCATCACGTCGAGCGCCGGCGATTCGCGCATGTCGTCGATGTCGCGCTTGTAGGCGACGCCGGCAATCAGGATCTTCGAGCCGTTGATCGCCTTGCGCCGCGTGTTCAGCGCGTCGGCCACCTTCTCGACCACATAGTGCGGCATGCCGCCGTTGATGTGGCCGGCCAGCTCGATGAAGCGCGGATCGAACCCGGTCTGCTTCGCCTTCCACGAGAGATAGAACGGATCGATCGGGATGCAGTGCCCGCCGAGGCCCGGTCCGGGGTAGAACGCCATGAAGCCGAACGGCTTCGTCTTCGCGGCGTCGACCACTTCCCACACGTCGATGTTCATCCGATCGCACATCAGCGCGAGCTCGTTCACGAGCCCGATGTTCACCGCGCGGAACGTGTTTTCCAGCAGCTTCACCATCTCGGCGACGCGCGTCGAGCTGACCGGGACGATCGTCTCGATCGCGCTGCCATAGAGGTCGGCGGCGAGCGCTGAACAGGTCGGCGTGAAGCCGCCGACCACCTTCGGCACGTTGTGCGTCTGGAACGTCGGATTGCCCGGGTCGACGCGCTCGGGCGAGAACGCGAGGAAGAAGTCTTCACCGGCCTTCAAGCCCGTCGCCTCGAGCATCGGCTGCACCACTTCGTCGGTCGTGCCCGGATAGGTGGTCGATTCGAGCACGATCAGCATGCCGGGATGCAGGTGCTTCGCGATGCCCTCGACCGCCGACACGATGTAGGACATGTCGGGGTCCTTGGTCTTGCGCAGCGGCGTCGGCACGCAGATGTTGATGGTGTCCAGCTCGCGGACAATCGCGAAGTCGGTGGTGGCGTCGAGACGTCCCTGCGATCGCAGCGCCTGCACGTCGGCGGTCGCCACGTCGGGGATGTAGGAACGGCCCTCGTCGATCGCCTGGACCTTCCGCGCATCCAGATCGATGCCGGTCGCGTGGAAGCCGGCCTTGCCGAGTTCCACCGCGAGCGGCAGTCCCACGTATCCGAGGCCGACGACGCCGGTGCGTGCCCGTCGGCTGCGAATCTTTTCACGAAGCGTCTCCGCGGTCGATGCCATCGATCCTGTCCTCACTCGTTCGTCCGATAGTTCTTCTGCACGGGCTCCGAGACGCCCAGCATAGCGCGTTTGATGCGTGCCCAGAGTCCTTCCCGGACCCGCGTCCGCGCCGCGTAGGGGTCGGCGGCGACGCGGCCGCCACTGGTGGCCACCGGTTCGGGCGCGTAGGCTCCCGCCTGACGCTGACTGCGGAGCAGGCGATACTCCTCGGCCAGCACCCGGCGCTGCTCGGCGAGCTCCCGCTCGCGCTGGCGCACGACTTCCTCGCGCTGTTCGAGCGCGGCCGCGCGCGCGTCGAGGTTCGTGTCGGCCCGGCCGGGTTGCGCCGGCGGCCAGTTGACCGTGACCGATGGCGGCACGTTCACCGCGGCGAAGGCCGATGCGGGCGCGGCGATGCGCGTCGCGACCGGCGGTGCGGCCGCCGGTGCCGTTGCGGGTGCCG
>JABFWM010000255.1 GCA_013362195.1 Acidobacteriota bacterium | reverse complement strand
GGGCACACGCTGATCGGTGAGGAACGCTACGTGTACGGTCCGGAGGTGCTGCGGCCGATCCACTTCGAGCGGCAGGCGCTGCACGCCTCCCGGCTCGCGTTCGATCATCCCGTCGACGGCCGGCGCATGGCGTTCCACGCACCGCCGCCGGCGGATTTCGAATCGCTGCTCGCGCGCCTCAGACGCCAGCGCTGAGCCGCGATCTCCACTGTCACGGCCGGCGGCTCCGCTACGACGAAGACGACGAGGCGCAGGCCACGAAGAACAACAACGCTGCAGAGGTGTCCTTTGCGATCTTCGCACCGTCGTCACGTCGTGATCGGCGGTGCGGCGTGACACGCGAGTGTCGGCGCTATTCCACGACGTTCTGCAACGTGCCCACTCCTTCCACCGAGATCAGGATCTCGTCGCCGCGCTGCAGCGTGAAGTCGTCCGGCGGCACGATCCCGGTTCCGGTCAAGAGCACGCAGCCGTCCGGAAAGGAGGTCTCGCGATAGAGATAGTCGACGAGCGACGCCAGCTCGCGTTTCATGCGCGCGAGCGTCGTCGATCCGCTGAACACGGCGTCGGGGCCGCGGCGGATCTCCATGGCGATCGTGAGCGCCGGCGGCGGCGGGTCGGCGCTCACCACCAGGGCCGGCCCGAGCGCGCACGAGCCGTCGTAGATCTTCGCCTGCGCCAGGTAGAGCGGGTTCTCGCCCTCGATGTCGCGCGAGCTCATGTCGTTCGCGGCGGTGTAGCCGAGGATGCGTCCCGCCGGCGAGATGAGGAGCGCGAGCTCCGGCTCCGGCACGTTCCACGCCGCGTCGCGGCGGATCCGGACGGGTTGACCGCTCGTCACCACCCGCCACGGCGCCGCCTTGAAGAACAATTCGGGCCGATCCGCGTTGTAGACGAGATCGTAGAACTGACTGCCGGCCGCGACCTGCGATTCCTCCATGCGCGCCGTCCGGCTGCGGAAATACGTGACGCCCGCGGCCCATACTTCCTGCCGCTCGAGCGGCGGCAGCAGCGGATGGAGCGCGCCGTTCTCGGCCGCGGGGAGCGCGCCCGCCGTCGACGAAAGAAACGACGCGAGGTCGTCGCGCGTGGTGAGCCCTGACTCGTCGGTCGGCGACAGCCGCGCGCGGCGGCCGTCCGCCTCGACGATCCAGCCCGAGGCGGTACGAAAGAGCCTCAGCGCCACGCCAGGTTACCGCGGCGGCATCGCCGCGAACGTCCGCTCGATGTTGTCGAGCACGAGCAGCGTGGAGCGGACGCCGGCATCGATGTACCGTTCGCCCAGTTCGGCGGTGGCCTTGCGCGCGTCGCCCCAGGTGCCCGACTTCGTCGCCCAGTACACCGACCCCGGGGCGCTGAAGAAGAACGCCGTGTGCACCGCGCCGGTGTTCGCGATCGTGAATTCGGGAAACGGCGGGAACTCCGCGTTGGCGCGCTCCATGTCGACGAGCGCGGGATTGATGGCGAGCACCGCGGAGGTCTCCGCGGCATTGGCGTGCAGTCCGGTCTTGAGCGTCGAGAATTCCGCGACCTCCTCGGGCGTCAGCCCGTCCCAGTAATTCACCGGGAAGGCCTTCACGTCCTTCGGCAGCCGCTCGGCGGCGTTCGCGCAGGCGTAGGCGATCGCATACGTGTTGTCGTAATGGCCGTTCAGGAAGATGATGCGCCTGAACCCCGAGGTCGCGAACGCGACGCAGAGATCCTCGATGAGCGCCATGAAGGTCGGAATGCGGATGTGGACGAGCCCTTTGAAGCCGACGTGCGGATAGGACAGCGTGTAGTTGAGCGGCGGCGCGACCAGCGCGTTGAGCGCTGGCGCGGCGCGCCGCGCGATCTCCTGCGGAATGAGCACGTCGGTCAGCAGCGGCGCGTGCGGCCCGTGCTGCTCCGTCGCGCCGGTGGGCACGATGATGGTGTGATGCGCCTTCAGGAACGCCTCGACCTCGGGATTGGTCATCTCGCCCAGGAACACCGTCGAACGCTTCATCATTTCCCCCGGAAATCCAGCGGCGGGGCCGCCTGTGGCTGCGCCCGCCCGTAGTCTTCGCCGAGCAGCGCCGCGACCGTCGCGGCAATCTGCGATTGGGTGACGTTGACGCCGCTGCGCGGGCCGAGCGGCGCGATCGCCGGACCGAGCGCGGCCATCCAGATCCGCTCCGCGGCCGGCACCTTGCGGCCGTGATCGGTCCAGTCCTTGCCGCTGTCGCCGCGGCCGTGATCCGTGGTGACCAGGAGCGCCGTCCGGTTCGCGTACTCGGGCATGGACTGCGCGGTCTCCCACAACGTCCGGATGAACCGGTCGTTGCGCTGCGCGGACTCGAGATACAGGTCGTAGCGGCGGCCGTGCGCCCATTCGTCGGTTTCGCCGAGCATCACGTAGAGCACCCGTGGACGCCGCGTCCGCAGGTATTCGAGGGCGCCCATCGCGGTCGGCGCGTCGAACCGCGTTTCGCCCCAGTACGGGGGAAGCTCCGCCGAGTACTCGTTGATCAGCCGCTCGCGATCGCTCTTCGGATCCCTGAACGGCGGGCCGTCGCCGTTCGAGAGCACGCCGCTGCGCGGCTCGTTGAGGATCCACGGCAGCAGCTCCCACGAGGCGTAGGCGGCGACCCGTCCCGTGAACGCGGGCCGGCCGTGCAGCCACTCGAGGACCGTGACGTTTGGATTCATCACCCGATCGTTGCTGTCGATGCGGGGATCGGCAAAGCCCGTGAGCAGCTCGTTGTAGCCCGGATACGAGAACCACAGGCCGTTGGTCACGCGTGCGACGCTGTTGCGGGCCGGATCGCCGAAGACCTGCCCCTGCTTCGCGATGACCGTCCACAGGAACGGCATCAGCTTCTCGCGGCGCTGCTCCGGAGAGGGCGCGTCGAAGCGCGCCTTCCACGGCGCCGCGTCCGAAACGCCGCCGTCCTCTTTCGTCAGCAGCTGCGCCTGCAGCCCGCCGAACACTTCCTGCCAGCGCATGCCGTCCATCGTGACGAGGAGCACGTTGGTGGCCGGTCCCGCCGGCGGCTCTTGCGCGGAGCCCGCAAGGACCGCCAGCGCCACGAGAAATGCGATCGTGACGGCGGGTCTGAAGACCCGCCCCACACCTGTCGCTGCTAGCCGCGGCATCGGTGAGTCGGTCTTCGGACCCGGCGTCGTCGCCTTGCCGTTTGTCGCGGGCACGCTCTTCGGACCCGGCGTTGCTGCGTCGCCAGCTGTCGCAGGCCGGGTCTTCAGACCCGGCGTGGTCGCGTCGCCGGTTGTCGCAGGCC
>JABFWM010000592.1 GCA_013362195.1 Acidobacteriota bacterium | reverse complement strand
ACACGAGGTGCCGGCGGAGGTCAACTCGACCGCGGGAGCGCCGCCGTCCTGCGTCTTCCGCCGTCCGTGTTCCGGAGCGCCCCCCTAGAGCAGCTGCGAGAGCCGCGCGTACCCCGCCCGGCTGACCGGCAGGCGCGTGCCGTCGCGCAGGATCGCGATGCGGCTGTCCTTCGCGTAGAGCTCCACCTTGGCGATGCGATCGATGTTGAGGATGTACGAGCGGTGGATCCGCACGAAGCGCGCCGGATCCAGCGAGGCCTCGACGGCGGCCAGCGTCTGGTCCTTCAGGTACGGCTTCCCCGCCGACCGGAACGCCACGTAGTCGTCCTGCGCTTCGACGTAGTCGATCGCGTCCACCGGCAGCACGTGAACGTTGGCACCGTCGCGAATCAACACGCGTTCGGCGGGACCGCTCCTCGGCTTCGCCTCACGGACGAGCGCGTCGACATCGGGCACCGCCGCCGTCGCCCGCTGCCGTTCGCGCGCCCGGGCCATCGCCTCCTGGAAGCGCTCCGCGCTGAACGGCTTGAGCAGGTAATCGACCGCGTGCACGTCGAACGCCCGCAGCGCGTACTGGTCGTATGCGGTGATGAAGACGACGGCCTGGTCGCGCCCGAGCAGCTCGAGGACCTCGAACCCGTCGAGCTTCGGCATCTGTACGTCGAGCAGCACCAGATCCGGGTGATGCTCGGCCACCGCCTTCACGGCGTCGAAGCCGTTGCCGCATTCGGCCACGATCTCGACCTGCGGGTCGGCCGACGCATATTCACGCACGACCGCGCGCGCCAGCGGCTCATCATCGACGATCACAATACGCAACGCACTCATCCCCGCGAACCGCTCGCCACCGTGCCGGCCTCGATCGGCAGCTCCAGCTCCGCCACGAACCGTCCGTCCGCCTCCGACGTCCGCAGCGCCGCCTCGCTGCCGTACAACGTGCGCAATCGTGCGCGCACGTTGGCGAGCCCCACTCGCGTGCCGCGCCCCGCCGGGCGATCGCGGTCGCAGGGATTATCGATCCGGACGCGGACCGTCGCCGGCCCGCGCTCGGCGGCGATGCGGACGACGCCGCCCTCCAGCATGTGCGCGATGCCGTGAGTGACCGCGTTTTCGACCAGGGGCTGCAGCACCAGCGGCGGCACCAGCGAATCGTCGGCCTCCGTCGCGCGCACGTCCACGCGCAGCCGATCGCCGAACCGGACCTGCTCGATCGCGAGAAAGCGGCGCGCCAGCGCCAGTTCGCTCGAAAGCGGAATCCGCTCGCGCGATCCGAGCGCCAGCGTCTCGCGCAGGAAGTCGGCGAGCAGCAGGCACATCCGCCGCGCCGCCGCCGGATCCACCGTCGTCAGCGCGCTGATCGACTGCAGGCTGTTGAACAGAAAGTGCGGATCGATCTGCGCGCGCAGCGCCCGCAGCTCCGCTTCGCGCGCGAGCACCTGCATCTCGAGGCCGCGCCGCTCGGCGTCGCGCGAGCGTTCGAACGCCGCGGCAACGTAGCTGACCGCCATCGCGAGCAGGTACAGCAGGAACCCGAACCCGAACAGCGTCGGCGCCGCCGCACGGAAGCCGTGAGGGTCGCCAAGCCGTGCGACGTTCGCGATCCCCGAGACCCACCCGCGGGCCATGAGCAGCCACACGGCGCTCGACATGAACGCCGCGGCCGATGCGGTCGTGCCGATGCGCACGGGGCCGGCACGGTCGACGGGCGCGCTCGCGGCGACGTACCACGCGGACAGGCACAGGAATCCGTAGGCGATCGCGAGGGGAATGGCCGTCGCCAGCGACAGCCGCCAGGAGAAGACGCCTTGCAGCGCGAGCAGCGCCGCCAGCAGCACGCCCGGCGGCACCCACAGGCCGACGTAGATCGCCAGGCGCGCTGGCCGCGCCAGGATCGGATGCATGGACCGTCAGTCGTCCCTGCGCGCGGAGGCGTTCTTGATCGAGACGCCGCCCATGATCACGACCCCGCGCAGCACCAGCGTCCTGGGCGCGCCCGGCATCGGCGATTGTGTCTTGTCTTCGACGCCGCCCATCAACGGCACGACGCGGTTCACCACCAGCCAATCATCCGGCACTTTGATGTCGATGCCGCCCCAGAACGCAAAGACGTCGACATACGCCTCGCTGCCCGGCGCGATCGAGGCCTGCCGCAGGTCGATTTCGCAGCCGCCCATGATGGCCGTGAGATCGGCGCCCTGGAAATGCGGGGTGTTCGTGCGGCGGACGACGCCGCTCATGATCGCCAGGGCGCTGAACCGCGAACGCCCGTCGGGCACGGGCCCACGCCGCATCCCGCCGAGCCCGCGCCACACCATGTAGCCGCCGAGGAACACGAAGAACAGCGGCCACAGATCGTGCAGCGAGATGCGGATGTCGACGAGGCGCTCGAGCAGCATCCAGCTGCCGAGCAGGACGAGCACGAACCCGCCCAGCCATCCCTGCCCTTCGCGCGCGTGCCACAGCTTCAGCAATCCCACCGCCACCAGGGCCGACGGCCAGTACTGCAGGCAGCGATCCGCATCGACGACGCCGAGGTTGTCGAGCGTGAACAGTACGCCCGCCGCAATGACCAGGATGCCGAGCAGCACCTGCGGCGTGACACGGGGGCGAGCGCCCGGCGCGGACAGATCCATCGTCATCTCCCCTGCGCGCGCGCCGCGATGAACATGCCGCCGGGTGGCATCGCGGGGATCGTGTCCTGCGGCGTGGTCATACGAACTGCAGCACGGCGTGCACCCACGCACCCAGTTGCCGGGCGACCGCCACGACCAGCGCGTCGTACTCATGCCGGGCAACCGTCGCCGCGACGTCGGCAGGGCGCGTGAGGACGAGCCACATGATGGCGCTCGCGGCCAGCGCGGTCGCGATCCCGAGGATGGCGTTCAGTTGCAGGGCGACTTTGGCACTCATGTCGGTGTCCTTACAGCGTGAGAATACGCACGCGTCCGCTGCGCCGCCCGCGATTTCCGGCGAATACCGCCTCGCGGGCGGTCAATGACGCCGCTCACGGCTCAGGGCTCATAACGGCTTATGGCTCAGGGCTCACGGCTCAGGGCTCAGGGCTCAGGGCTCAGGGCTCAGGGCTCACGCCGGCTTACGGCTCGTGGCTTACGGCTCACGGCTGACCGCTCACGGCTGACGGCTGACGGCTGACGGCTGACGGCTGATGGCTGATGGCTGACGGCTGACGGCTGACGGCTGAAGGCTGACGGCTGATGGCTGATGGCTGATGGCTGATGGCTGATGGCTGATGGCTGATGGC
>JABFWM010000253.1 GCA_013362195.1 Acidobacteriota bacterium | reverse complement strand
GAGCATCGGTCTCGGCAATCCAGGAGACGAGATGGTTGCGCGCTGCCACGAGCGCGAGATCCGCGTCATGGCGATGGTGACCAGCGTCAAGGACGCGCGCGCCGTTGCCGCCGCCGGTGTCGACATCATCGTCGCGCAGGGCACGGAGGCCGGCGGTCATCGATCGAACTGGACGGAGGCGGTGGAGGAAGCGGGAACGATGGTGATCGTTCCGCGCATCGCCGACGCGGTGGACCGCCCGATCGTCGCGGCCGGCGGCATCGTCGACGGCCGCGGCCTGGTCGCAGTGCTGGCGCTCGGCGCCGCCGGCGTGATGCTGGGCACGCGGTTCATCGCGACGCGCGAATCGATCGCGCCGCCGTTCTTCAAGCAGTCCGTGCTCGCCGCCGGCGCCGGCGACACGATCGTCAGCCGTGCCTTCACCGGTCTGCCCATGCGCACGCTGCGCAACCAGTTCGCGTCCGACTACGGCGACGCTCCGGTGCTGCCGGCGATGCTGCAGTCGAACGCGGCCGAGGACATCTTCAAGGCCGCGGCCGCGCGCGGCGACGCGCGGTATTTTCCGATGCCTGCCGGCGAGAGCGCGGGTCTGATCGACGATCTTCCGCCGGCCGCCGACGTGGTGCGACGGATCGCGGTGGAGGCGTCGGCCGCGGTGCGGGGCTTTACGGCCGTCTTCGATCCGCAGGCGTGACGGGAGGCCTCAATTCGTGGACGCGCGCCTGGCCGCTTGACACATTCCTACATGGGAATATAATTCGGACATCGTGCCGCGTGCAGCCACCACTGCTGACGTGTTCAACGCGATTGCGGAAGGCCGCCGCCGCGACATTCTGGTGTTTCTCGCCGATGCCGAGCGCCCGGTCGGCGACATCGTCGCGGCGCTGGAACTCGCGCAGCCGTCGGTCTCGAAGCATCTGAAGGTGCTGCGCGATGTCGGCCTGGTGGACGTGCGCCGGCACGGACGCCAGATGTTCTACCGCACGAACGTGCATGCCATCCGACCGCTGCACGAGTGGGCGGGCACGTTCGAACGTTTCTGGTCACATCAGCTCGCGCGCGTGAAGGAGCGCGCCGAGCGCAGCACGGCGCGCCGGCGCTGACGCGGCCGCCCAAGGAGAGCTCATGACGCTGACCGCACTGTCACTGGACAACCTCACTCTCTCGATTACCCAGGAGATGCACGTGCGCGCCTCGCTCGAGGCGACCTTCAGCGCGCTGCTCGAGGAGATCGGGCCCGCGAACGTGACGCCCGACGGCAAGCCGCTCCCGATGGTCATCGAGCCGCGTCCCGGCGGCCGATGGTTCCGCGATCTCGGCCAGGACAACGGCCATTTCTGGGGAGTCGTGCAGGCAATCAAGCGGCCGACGCTCCTCGAGATCAGCGGTCCGCTGTTCATGTCGTCACCGGTGCTGTCGAACGTGCAGTACCGGTTGAAGGAAGTCGACGGCGGTACCGTGATCGCCTTTCAGCATCTCGCGTTCGGTTTCATTCCCGACGACTACCGGTCCGGCATTGGCAGCGGCTGGTCGTCCATTCTCGAGCGCGTCCGCGCGACGGCCGAACGCACGCGCACCACGCACTGACGGTGAAGGAGGGAAATCATGTCGATGATTGACGCACTCGTGCAGGAGCTCGAACGCGAGGCCGAGACCACCCGTCGCGTGCTCGAGCGCGTGCCGGACAACCGGCTTGGCTGGAAGCCGCACGACCGATCGATGTCGCTCGGCCAGTTGTCGCTGCACGTCGCCACGATTCCGGGGAACATCGCGAAGATTGCCGCGCAGCCTCGCTTCGAGGCGCCGAACTTCGTACATCCGGCCGCGACCAGCGCCGCCGAGTTGATCCCCGCCTTCGAGCAGAGCATCGCCGACGCACGACAGGTGCTCCGCAGCATGGACGACCAGCGGCTGCAGGACCTCTGGTCTCTGGTGGACGGCGACCGCGTCGTGATGTCGATGCCGGTCGGCGCGGTCGTGCGGACGATCATGCTGAACCACTGGTACCATCACCGCGGCCAGCTCGCCGTGTATCTCCGGCAGGTCGGCGTGCCCGTGCCATCGATCTACGGCCCCAGCGCCGACGAGAACCCGTTCCTCGCGCCGTCTGCGTCCACCGTATCCGTGTGACGCGCGTCAGCCCGGTTTGATGGCCAGGATGATCCGGCGATAAGACGTGAGCGACGGCGTGCCGCTGTCTTCGACGGCAAGGATCACGTGAGCGGTGCCGGCGATCTTCGGCACGACCGTCGCTCGGGGGCCCTCCGCGTGCTCGATGACGACGCGGGGCGGAGGCTCGCGCGGTCCGCCGCGCGCGGATGAGGGAATGCCGCCCTCGTTCGGCGTGTCCCCGCCGATCGGCGCGCGCCCTCCGGCGAAGACCGGCTGATGCGGAATGCCGGTCCCGGCCTCGGGATAGAAAAACCATCGGAACGTCAGCCGATCGCCGTCCGGATCGCTGGTCGCGGCGGCGTCGAGCACGACGGGTGCTCCGACCTGCGCATGCAGCTCGATCGGCGCCTTGCCCGCCCGGCCATTCACCACCACGATCGGATTGTGGTTCGCGTGGGCCGCGCCTTCGATCGTCCAGCGCATGCGCGCCGCGAAGTCGTGCTGGAACGCCTCGCGCCAGCGCCAGATCGTTGCCTGATCGGATGTGTAGGTCCGGCCGTCGCTGCCGACGACGGTGTCGCGTGATGTGTCGCGGCCCGGATAGGCATCGCCGCCCTGCGTCCACGACGGGCGCCTTTCGCCGTAGTACTGGCGCCACACGTACCGTCCGCCCCACCCGCCATACGACGGCGAGCGCGCGCTCGCGAGGCCGTTGTCAATCAGTCCGAGGAACGACGGCGTATCGCCCTCGTGGATGCAGCACGGATACGGGTACAACTTTCCAAGCGGTCCGTGGGCGCGGACGTTCGCGTCGACCCAGTCGTCGGTGAAGGTGGTGAAATCCGCGCCTGGCGCGTTCCTGTAAAAGCGGTCGCCGCTGATTCCCGTCCAGGTCGCGAGCGCATATTGCTCGCCGTCGGGCGTGGATGGCAGCGCGATGTAGTGCAGGCCGGGAAATTCGCGGCGGATCCACGGCCCCGCATCGTCCTGATCCGAGATCGCGTACACGCGCAGCTTCGCGACGAGCGCGTCGACGTCCCGCGCCGGCCGCGTCGCGCGCGCGTGCTGCAGCGCCTGCGCGAGCGTGTTGGCGCCGCCCCAGACGGTGATCCACAGCGGCCGCGGATCGCGGCGATCGGCCGCACGCAGGATCAGCTCCGCCCCCGACGACATCCTGTCGGGGCCGACAGCCTGCATGCCGTAGCCGGCCTGGCCGCTCGCGACGACGCGCCGCAGCGAGGCGGCCTCCGGAAAGCCGGCGGCGTGCGTCAGCAGGTTCGGCCGGACCTGCGCGTACGCGTCGATGAGCGTGTCGATCACGTCAGGCCTGACGCGGTTGCGCATCCACGTCGATGTGCCGGCGACGAGCCCTTCGACGTCGAACTCGTTCGAGTAGACGAGGAAGCGGACCATCGACATCTGATCGTCGGGCTCGTTGGCGATGTCGGTCAGGACGATGACGCGCTGCGTGGCGACGTAGGGATCGATGCGTGCGGCGAGCGCCTCGAAGTCGGGCGGCCCGTCGGCACGCGGTGCGACGGTCGGAGGCTGCGGCCGGCCGGTGCCGGACATGGCACTGACGAGCGTGACGAGCGCGAGCGAGGCGAACGGGATCGTCTTCACGGTGCTGACGATACTCCTTTCGGCTGGAGGCGTGTCATGTCCAGGGTCAGGGCTGGACGGCGCCGCCCGGCCCCCCGTTGTAGAAGCAATGCTTCGATTCCGCGGGGAGGTCAGGCGCCGTGCGATGCCATACTTGATGCTGGCATTACCTATGGTAAAATCACCGCTATGAGGCAGGCAAAGATCACCGTTCACGTGCCGCAGGATCTCCTGGAGCGGGCGCAGAAGACGACCGGCCGGGGGATCACCGAAACCGTCCGCCAGGGCCTCCGGCTGGTCGCGGCGGGGGATGTCTACCGCCGCGTCGCGGGGCTGCGCGGGGCGGTGAAATTCTCCGTCGACCTGACCCGGCTGCGGGAGGACCGCGGATGATCGCGGTCGACACCAGTTCGATGGTGGCATTCCTCGAAGGGAGTCGCGGTGACGATACCGACGTGGTCCAGTCGGCGCTCGATCACCAGCAGCTCGCGCTGCCGCCGGCCGTCCTGACGGAGCTCTTGAGCGACCCGGCGCTGCCGCGATCCGTCCGCGCGCTGCTCGCCGGGCTGCCCATTCTCGACATCGAGCCGGGCTTCTGGGAACGAGCCGGGCTTCTGCGGGCGTCGATCCTGAAACAGCGCCGCAAGGCGCGAGTGGCAGACGCGCTGATCGCGCAGAGCTGTCTCGATCAATCGGTGCCGCTCCTGACGCGCGACCGTGACTTTCGCCATTTCGCCGCGGCGGCTGGCCTGCCGCTCCTGTGATCATCTGATCATCACGCCGCGATGCGCGACAACAGCCGTCCCGTCTACTCCTCGGCTGCCGGCCGGCTCTGTCCGACGTGCGGTCAGCCGGAACGCGGCTGCCGCTGTGCGGAGACGGCGAACGAGCCGCTACCGGCGCGACTCACCGCGAAGCTGCGCCTGGAGAAAGCCGGACGCGGCGGAAAGACCGTGACCGTCGTCTTCGGGCTCCCGAACAACGCCGCGTTTCTCAAGCGCCTGGCGCAGGAGCTGAAACGGACGTGCGGGACGGGCGGCACCGCGACCGCCGACGGCGTCGAGCTGCAAGGGGACCTGCGCGGACGCGTCCGTGAGTACCTGGTGAGCAAGGGGTATCAAGTGAAGGGCTGACCGCGGCGCCGCGCCGTTCAGGCCCGCTGCACGAAGAGCTGACATACACTACCAGAGAGAGATGTGGCCGGTGCGGTACGTCAGCGCACCAGGGAGCGCGAGGAGCGATGGTTCAGCGAGGCGGGCGCGTCAAAGTCATTCGGCGATTCGGTACGCCCCTGCCGGGGCTGACACGCAAGGCGCCGCGCGAGGAAGCGGCGGCCGGTGGCGCGCGTGCGCGCAGCGGCGGGGCAGCGCGGCGTCCGCCGAAGAAGAAGAGCGAGTACGGCCGACGGCTGGAAGAAAAGCAGAAGGTCCGGTATCACTACGGGATCACCGAGCGTCAGCTGCGCAACCTGTTCGCCGCGGCGCGTCGGCACGCGGGTGTCACCGGCCACAATCTGCTGGCGCTGCTCGAACGGCGCCTCGACAACGTCGTCTTCCGCCTCGGGTTCGCGCCCACCATCCCCGCGGCGCGGCAGCTCGTGTCGCACGGCCACATTCTCGTCAACGGCAGACGGGTCTCGTTTCCCGCGCAGGTCGTCGACGAAGGCGATGAAGTCTCCGTGACCGCACGGGCCCGCACCATGCCCGGCGTGGCCAGCGCCGTCGACTCGGGTCCGCTCGTGGCGGTTCCATCGTTCCTCACACGCGGGGAGGACGGGTTCACCGGACGGGTATCGGGCGCGCCGGCGCGCGAGGACGTGCCGTTCATCGTGGACGAGACGGCGATCGTCGAGTTCTACGCGCGATAACGTGCCGCGGCCGTTCCCGGCTGACCGGACGCGCCGCTGAATGCCGCGGTGGCGATCGGCCGCCGCGCGGCGTGCAGCGCGGGAATCACACTCGGGGCCATACCGATGCCGAACCTGCCGCGATCAATAGATCTGCCGCGCCGCCGCGCGGCGCGTCCGTCCGCCCTGCCATCGCTTCTCGCGATGTGCATCGCGCTGCTCCTGGTCTGCGGCGGCCTTCACGCGGGTGCGCAGTCGCCGACGCGGATTCGCGCCGTCCTCGACACCGACGCCAACAACGAGCTCGACGATCAGCACGCCATCGCGTACCTGCTCTTCAACGACGATGCGTTCGACGCCGAAGGCATTACCGTGAACGCGACGCGCAACGGCGGCGACGTCGACGAGCAGGCCGCCGAAGCCGACCGGGTCGTCCGGTTGAGCGGCGCCGAGAGCCGTGTGCCGGTCGTCAAAGGGGCGCAGGGCTCGTTCGATGCGATTGCCCCGCACGCGAGCGAGCCGCGCTTCGACGGCAGCCCCGCGGTGGAGTTCATCATCCGCCGCGCGCGGCAGCCGGACGCACGGCGTCTCGTGCTGATCGCGATCGGCAAGCTGACCAACGTGGCCCTCGCGCTGAAGCGCGATCCCTCGATCGCGCCGCGACTGCGCGTCGTCTGGCTCGGATCGAACTATCCCGAGCCTGGCGAGTACAACCAGGACAACGATCCCGCGGCGGTCAATTATCTGCTCGACGCGAGCGTCGATTTCGAGATCGTCCTCGTCCGCTACGGCAAGCCGTCCGGCACGGATGCGGTGCGCGTCACGCTCGAGGAGATTCGCCAGCACATGAAAGGCGCGGGCCCGCGAACCGCGGCCCCCGTGACCGGGCGGAACGGCGGCCAGTTCACCACGTTCGGCGATTACTCGGTCAATCTCTTCGAGCACTCGCACATGTACGGCACCCCGCCGTCGCGCGCGCTGTTCGATCTGGCGGCGGTCGCGATCGTCAAGCAGCCGCGATGGGCGAGCCGCCGGTTCGTTCCGGCGCCGCGGCTCGAAGGCGAGGCGTGGGTCGAGCGCCCCGGCAACCCGCGCCGGATCGCGCTGTGGGAGAACTTCGACCGCGCCCACATCATCGAGGATCTGTTCGAATCGACGGCCAGGCCGGCGCTCGTGCGGTAGATCGCGTCTGCCTGCAGGTCGGCCCGGGCCCGCATCGCCGGCGCCTCACCGCTGCGGCAGGCGCACCGCCGGGAAGTACTCCGCCACCGCCTCACGGTTCCACCAGCGGCCGGTCGCCTCGCGCTGCGCGGGCGTGGTGAAGCGGTAGCGATACAGCCGCGCGCGCACCCACCGCGGCGGCCGATCGGGGAAAGGATTGTCCGCGAGCAGTCCGACCACGTCGCGATCCCCTTCGAGCAGCTTCAGCAGCAGGCCCGCGAACCACGGCTGCTCCGGCGCGTCTCCCATCGCCGCGAACCACATCAGCCAGTCGAGGCGCAGATGATACGGCGCGAGCTGAGCAGGGCGTCGTGCCGGGTCCCCGGGCTTGCCCTTGAATGGATATTCGACCCACATCGTGCGATCCGTCACCGTCTCGTCGGTCGTGCCCTCGATCGCGATCTCGTATCGCTCGCGCGTGATGCTGCCGAACGCGCCGTAGGTATTGACGATGTGCAGAGGGTTGAAGGACATGTTCATCGCTTGATTGGGCGAGAGCATGTTGAGCGTGGGCGGAATGCTGAGCAACGCCGCGACCGCGCCTGCGGCGTAGAGGATGAAGCGCTGCGGCGCCGGTATCGGATGAAGCGCCGGGATCGAGACGGGCAGCCACGAGAGGAAGCGAGTGTCCAGCGTGGTGAACGCGAGCACGAGCGGGAGCCAGTTCAACCACGAAAGATGGCCGCTCACGATCAGCGTGAGCTGAAACACAATCGTGATCAGGCCGGCGATGCCCGCGAACGGCTGCGGCAGGAAATAACCGAACGGGACGATCACCTCGACCAGGTGATTGAACGCGACGCCGCCGTGCAGCACGGATCGCGGGAGGCCATGGAAGTACCAACTCAACGGGTTCGGAATCGGCTGCGTCTCGAAGTAGTAATCGAGACAGGTGAGATCGCGCCAGCATGGATCGCCTCGCAGCTTGATCAGGCCGGCGCCGAACATGAGCCGGAACAGCGTCCATCGGTAGATCCAGTTGAGAACCGTCGACGGCGCGGTCGTGGTGGCGCCGGCAAAGATCGTGAAGAAGCCGGCTTCGAGGAGGAGCGATTCCCAGCCGAAGCCGTAGAAGGTCTGGCCGACGTTGACGAACGAGAGGTAGAGCACCCAGAGCAGCGCCCACACGGCGGCGGCCGCGAGGCCGCTCCGTCGCTGCGCCAGGCCGCTCACCGCGACCAGCGACAGGAGGATGCCGAGCCAGCCGGCGGCGCGAAACACCGCATCGGTCGCACGAATGTAGAAGAGACTCGGCGAGAGCCGGAACGGCACCGACTGCACGAACCGCGGGACCGGCAGGAGGCCGCGCTCACCGAGGAGCGGCACGAACTGATTGACGACGACGATGAAGGCGACGAGATAGATGACGGCCAGGCCGCGCTCGAACAGCATGCGCGCATACCAGTAAGACGCCAGATCGTCGCTCATTCATCCACCACCATGATGTGACCGAACGCGATCCCCCGACTCGTAGCAAACACGTGGCCGCCCCTGATGCAATCGTGATTGGCGCGGGACCGAACGGTCTCGCCGCTGCGATCGTCCTCGCACGCGCCGGACGATCCGTCGCGGTGTACGAGGCGCAGGACGCGATTGGCGGCGGATGCCGATCGGACGCGCTGACGCTGCCGGGCTTCGTGCATGACGTCTGCTCCGCCGTCCATCCGACGGCGCTCGCGTCGCCGTTCTTTCAGTCGCTGCCGCTGGCCGACTTCGGCCTGAGCTGGATCGAGCCGCCGCTCATGCTCGCGCATCCGTTCGACGGCGTTACGCGTGCGGGATGGTTCGGACGGTCGCTGCCGGCCACCGCGGCGGGCTTCGGGGTCGATGAAGGCGCGTATCTCCGGACCATCGGCCGCGTGGCAACGGCGTGGCCGTTAATCAACGATGCGATCCTCGGACGCGTCGGGATCCCACGGCATCCCGTCGCGCTCGCGCGTTTCGGCTGGCAGGCGCTGCGGTCGTCCGAGCGGCTCGCCACCGAGTGGTTTCAGACCGAACGCACCCGCGGCGCGTTCGCGGGCATCGCCGCGCACGGAATGCTGCCGCTCGATCGTCTGCCATCGGCGGCGGTGGCCCTGGTGCTGGCGGCGCTGACGCACGCGACCGGCTGGCCGCTGCCGCGCGGCGGCGCGCAGCGGATTGCCGACGCCCTCGGCAGCTACCTGCAGTCGCTCGGCGGCGTCATTCACACGAACGCGCGGGTCGACGCGATCGAGGATCTCCCGCCCTCGAAGGCGATTCTCTGCGATCTCTCGCCGCGGCCGCTGCTGCGCATCGCGGGACGCCTGTTGCCTGACTGGTATGCCAAAAAGCTGGAACGGTATCGCTACGGAATGGGCGTGTTCAAAGTGGACTGGGCGCTGGACGCCCCGATTCCCTGGAGCGACGCCGAGGCCGCAGGCGCGGGCACCGTCCATCTGGGCGGCACCCTGGCCGAAGTCGCCGCATCCGAGCGGGACGCGTGGAACGGCCGCATAGCGGAGCGTCCGTTCGTGCTGCTCGCACAGCCCAGTCTCTTCGACGACACCCGTGCCCCGGCCGGGCAGCACACCGTCTGGACCTATTGTCACGTGCCGCACGGGTCCACCGAAGACATGCGGCTCAGGATCGAGCGGCAGATCGAGCGTTTCGCGCCGGGCTTCCGCGAACGCGTGCTGGCGTGGCGCGTGACGACGCCCGCCGATCTCGAGCAGCGCAATCCGAATCTCGTCGGCGGCGATATCGGGATGGGGGTCACGGATCTCCGCCAGCTTTTCACACGCCCGACCTGGCGCGCGTATCGGACGCCGCGGCGCGGTCTGTATCTCTGTTCCGCGGCGACGCCGCCCGGCGTGGGCGTACACGGGATGTGCGGGTACTTCGCCGCGCAGTGCGCGCTCCGCGACGTGCTGTCGTGAAATGTCGGCCGACACCGTGCTGACGCCGATGGCGGTCCATGCGGCGTCCTGCCGGTCGCGCGTGTTCCGCCGGAGACGACGCGATCAGTGGCGCGCGTGCGCGAGCGCCGCCTGGCGGATCGCGGACGCGAACCCGACGGGGTCGCTCCACTCGCCGTCGAACCGCCGTCCATTCACGAAGAAGGTCGGCGTCCCGTTGACGCCGCTTCGTACGCCGCTGCGGAAGTCGGCGCGCACGCGCGGCCGCATCGCGCCGCTCACGACGTCCTCGGCGACGCCGCGCGCATCGGCGCCGGCGTCGGTCGCATACTGCAGCAGATCGTCGAGTTCGAGGGCGTCCTGGTTGTCGAAGATTGTGTCGTGCATCGACCAGAACGCGTCGCTTCCGCGACGCGAGGCCACGGACTCCGCCGCTTCGGCCGCGGATTCGGCGTGCGGGTGCGCTTCGGCGAGCGGGAAGTTGCGAAACACGAACCGCACCTCGTCGCCGAGCTGCTGCAGGACGGTCTGAACGATCGGGTGTGCGCGCCCGCAGTGCGGACATTCATAATCGCCGTACTCGACGAGCGTGATCGGCGCGTCTGCGGCGCCGCGCACGTGATCGTCGGGGCCGACGGGCGGCATGAGTTTGCCGTCGCTCATGGCCGCCGCTCCCGTGCCCCGGACGCGGCCGCGCGCCCGCGCTGTTCCGGCGTGAGCGCCTCGAGGCCGGCGATGATCCCGTCGGCGCCGGGATTGACGCCGATCGGCGACAGATAGCTCCAGCGCACCACGCCGTCGGCATCGACGATGACGAGCGCGCGCTCCGAGATGCCGTCCTTTTCGCGGTAGGCGCCGTATCGCCGCGATACAGCCCCCTTCGGTTCGAAATCGGCGAGCAGCGGGAACTTGATGCGGCGCGCGTCGCGGAACGCGCGATGGCACCACACCCCGTCCACCGAAATGCCGAGCAGCTGCGCGCCCGACTCGTCGAACTCGCTGCGCAGCTCGTTGTAGAGCGCGATCTGATCGCCGCAGACGGGACTCCAGTCCGCCGGGTAGAACACGAGCACGATCGGACGTCCGCGCAGCGCGCTCAGCCTGAGTTTCTCGTCCGGCGCGGAGGCGAGCTCGAAGTCCGGCGCGGGCGTGCCGGGCTGAATGAGAGAAGACGATTGCATGTCGGTCATGTCGTTCACCAAAGCAAGATGTTCGCCGTCATGCTACGCCACGGGTGGGGCAAGGTCGACGGCAATCACCTCGTGAATTTCCACCGACGGCACGGTCAGCGTGAGGGCGTCGCCGGATTGGGTGGTCTGCGCCCCGGTCCCGGCGCTCAGCAGGCGGACCCGCGCCGCTCGCGTGCCCGCCGGCAGGCGGATCCGCGCCTGCAGCGGACCGATCGGGATGACCTCGCGGAGCGGCCCCTTCATCATCATCGGATTGGTCAGGTTGACGAGGTGCACCGTCATCGACTCGCGCTGACGCCACACGGTGACGTCCACGAGGCCGGGCCCGGTCACCTCGACGGGTGGCGGTTCGTTGGCCGTCCACGCGAACGCGTTGCGCAGCAGCCGCAAGTGATCGACGCCCATGACTTCCCAGAACGTGCGGCTGATGTCCCACGGCACATACACGATCCGGCTCGCGCCCGCTTCGCGCAGGTAGATCTCTCGCGTCGTCGTGTGGGCGGTGCGCGGGTAGACGTCCTCCATCGGCAGATCGGGGTAGCTCGGAATCAGTGTGAGGGGCGAGGGGAACGGCCCGCGCGGCCGGACCTCGAGCCGGTAGACGCCATTGATGATGCGCGATGCGTCGTCGAGTCCGTCGAGGATGGGATGACGCCGGCCTGTCGACGGATCGGCATCGAGGCTGAGATACGAGTTCTGCATCGGACCGTCGACGCGGCCGCCGAACGAGACGCCAAAGACGTCGGCCAGGCCGAAGTCGTCGCGCCGGCGCCCGGATTCGTCGAAGAGCGACGAGGCGAACGTCGCGACGAGGCTGCCGCCGCGTGCGACAAACGATCGAATGGCGGCGCACTGTGCGTCGGAGAGCGCCGCGGCGTTGGCCAGCACGAGGACCTTGAAGGGCGCGAGCCGTTCGGGCGTGAGAAAGGCCTCGTGCACCAGCTCGAAGGGCACCCGTGCCTCGACGAGGGCGTGGTACATGCCGAGCACGTGATCTTCGAGGCGATCGTTGGCGAGCCGCTCGCTCTCGTCGCTGCTGCCGCCCGTCGGCGGCAGCCAGACGTTGCCGAGCGGCGGCGTCTGCTCGGAGTAGAGCAGCGCGACGCGCGCGAGCGGTGCGTCGTTGCGCAGGTAGCGCTCGTGGCGATAGTGCCAGTCGTAGATCCGCTCCACGATCGGCAGCCATCGCCGATCGTAGAGCACGCCCGAGAACTT
>JABFWM010000166.1 GCA_013362195.1 Acidobacteriota bacterium | reverse complement strand
CCAGACCGGAATTCGTGACCTTGTTCGCCTGGTAGAAATTCACCTGGCCGGTGCCGCCGCCGAGCAGGCCGGCGTCAGCGATGTAGCGCGCGCCCATCTGCAGGCCAATCTTGACCTGCGCGGGCGTCAGCGAGGGTGCCGCATTGAGCATGAGCGCAGCGCCGCCGCTCACGACTGCCGCCGCCATGCTCGTTCCGCTGATCCGCATGTAGGCATTCGTGCCGCTGCCGGCGATATGCCACTGCGGATACGTCCTGCTCAGGTAAGACCCTCTGGATTCCAGCGAGACGATGCGCGTGCCGGGCGCGACGACGTCCGGCTTCACGACGAAATCGTATTCCGTCGGACCGTGCGAGCTGTACGGCGCGACGACGTCGTCGGACGGATCGAGCGTGCCCTTCGTATCGGTGGCGCCGACCGTGATCGCGAACGGAGAATTGCCGGGCGACGTGATGCCGCCGAGGATGGGCGCACCGGTCGGCGTCACGCCGTAGTTGCCGGCGGAGGCTACGACCACGAGCCCCGCACTGACCGCGCGCTCCACCGCCTGGCACAGCGGATCGAGAAGCGCGCTCTCGAGAACCGGGTGCCCGAGCGACAGATTCACGATGCGGATGTTGTAGGCCCGGCGGTTGTCGATGGCCCAGTCGATCCCGCGGATGACGTCGCTCGTGTACCCGACGCCGTTGCTGGCGAGCACGCGCACGTCGACGAAGTTCACGCTCGGCGCGCTGCCGCCGCTGAACGCCGGGGTGACATAGGTCGCGGCCGTCGTGCTGCCGCCGATGATCCCGGCGATGTGCGTTCCGTGACCGTAGGGATCGCCGGTCACGCCGGGTTCATCGGTGACGAGATTCACGCGGCCGATCACGCGCGATCCGATCGCGCTGTGCGTCGCAATGCCGGAGTCGACGACGGCGACGGTGATGCCCCTCCCCAAGTAGCCCGGCGTGCCGCCGATGCCGAGCAGCAGGCCCGGGGTGCCTTGCCACACGCTGGTGGCTGCCGTGACCTTGTTGGTGATCGCCATGTCGCCGACGACGCGCGCATCGCTGGAGATGTGCGCCAGTCCCGGCGTGTTCGAGAGATCCTTCAGCTGCTCGTCGGTGACTTCCATGGCGACGGCGCCGTGAAGGTCGCCACGCACGGCGCCCAGTCGGCGCCCTTTCACGCGTCCGAGCGAGAGGTCGTCACCCTGGACGATGACGCGGTGGCCGCGGTGAGCCGCTGCGCTGTGATGCGCGGCGAGGTCCGGCGACAGCGTCGGGGCCTTCTGCTCGGTCGTGGCGGTGGTCCAGGCGGCGAACACGCCGCCAATGGCGAGAAGGAATGGAGCTACAGTTCTTTTGGTCACAGGTCTACCGTCCTAAGATGCTGGGCGGAGACCATCTCGCAAAGAGCAGTCCAGCTCGACTTGATCGCGGACGCCGCCCGCAACCCGTTTGAAATCAGCACCTACGCCGGACGACGGAGGCCCGGCACGGAGTGCGGGCAAACGCGCACATTTGGCGCGTTTCGGCACACGGGATCGACGCGTCACGGTCAGACGCGCCGTTAACCTGCTGACGGATTGATGCTTGCTGCCAGATGCCCCGTTGTGGAACACGATTCGCGTCTCGGAACACTCGTAGGTCGCGCTCCGCGTGGCGATCGCTGGCGGGTCACGCCTGTTCGACCAGCAGGACATGCGCCGCGCCGGAGGCGAGGCGCACGTAGAGGCCGTCCTGCAGATCGTCGCGCGACCAGCGATACCGGTGATCCGACAGTTGATCGGTGAACGAGAAGGCAGCGGCGTGCGGCAGCGCGCCGAGCTGCACCAGCCCCTGCGCCTCGTGGCTGGACGCGTTCGCGGCGACGACCGCATGCTCGCTTCCCTTGCGCCACGAGAACGCGACCAGGTCGTCATAGGTCGTGTCGCCCGCACCGTAGACGCCGAGCAGCTCCCACGTGCCCTCATGGAACAAGGGCCGGTTCGTCGCGCGCAGGATACGGTCGTAGAGATCGCGGACGTCCGGCCGCACCTGCTCCTCCGGCCAGTGTCCGAGCTGCACGGGTGATTTGATCTCGGCGCCTTCGAGCTGGCCCTCATAGTAGAAGCGCAGCCCGGGAGCGGTCAGCGCGATGGCGGCCGCCGCCGGCAGCCGCGATCCAAACGTCGCGGCGGCTCGCGCTTCGTCGTGATTCTCGAGAAAGCGCGCGAGCTTCGCGGAGAAGGATGGGTCAGCCTGCAGATGGCCGCGAACGCCGCTCGCGGATCCCTGATGCAGGCGCTCGAGCAGCCGCTTGTCATAGGTGTACGTGAAGCCCTGCTGCTGGAGCTGCCATTCACGGTCCCAGTAGACCTCGGCGAGATAACGCAGTTGCGGGACGCGGCGGATGGCTGCGGGCCAGAACTCCTCCGCGGGCGCGCGCCACAGCACGTCGACGGTCGATCCCCACGTCTGCTGGAACACGTCGTTCACCATCAGCATCGCCATGTCGCAGCGGACGCCATCGGCGTGTTGCGCGATGGTCTGCAGGACGCCGATCATCGCCTCGCGCGTGTCGGGGTTGAAGTAATTGAGCTGCGCGACGTCGTGCCAGGGTTCGAAGAAGGGATCACGCCCGCACGCGATGAAGTGCACGGCGTCGCCGGCATCGACCGGATGGAAGTTCCCAGGGGCGCGCCGGTAGTCGTCGAGCGTCCCTTCGACGTACAGCTCCGGGCGCGACGCCACCCATTCATGATCGAACCCGGTGTGGTTCGGGACGAAATCCAGGAACAGAGACAGGCCGCGCTGCCGCAGCGCATCGCGCGCGCGATCGAGCCCTTCCCATCCGCCCATGCGCGCGTCGGGTTCGTAGGCCTGAATGGAATACGGAGAGCCGGGCACATCCCTCATCGACCAGCCCGGAAGCACGCGGTCGTACTCGCCGAGCCGCGCCGGATCCGTACGCGCCATCAGCCTTCCGACGCCGCTGCGCTTCCACACGCCCATCAGGTAGACGATGTCGAAGCCATCACTCGCGAGGCGGTCCCATTCGGCGCCGGGCACGTCACCGAGCGTGACCTGCCGATCTGCCCGCCGCGACAAGCGTTCGAGCCACGGCCACGCGCTGATCTCGTAGAGATGTGGATGTTGTCGCATCACGGCAATTATCTGACATCAACTGAACTGTTCGCATGGGCACAAACGGTGCATTTTGCGGGGCGGAGGCTTCATGGCAGAGAAGCAGGAACGCGACCGCAAGACGTCAGGGAGTACACCGGAAGTCGATCGCGGCGAT
>JABFWM010000559.1 GCA_013362195.1 Acidobacteriota bacterium | reverse complement strand
CAACACTCCGCCGCTCCCCGACGCTGAAAGGATCACGGGCCTCGAGCGCTTCGGCTGGGATCAGCCGGCCGCGGACGCGGGCGAACTCGCGTCGTTCCGCTATGCCCTTTACGTGGACGACGGGCGCGGCGATGCGATCGACGTGTCGTGCGTCGCCGGCGCATCGAGCGGCCGATTCACGTGCACGTGCCGGCTGCCCGCGCTGACGAGCGGCGCCCACACGCTGCAGGTTGCGGCGTTCGTCCTCGACGGCGGCGTGACGCGCGAGAGCGCCCGCTCGTCGGCCGTGCGCATCGTCAAGCAGTGATCGCCTGCGGACAGCCGATAACGAAATTGAATGTGGCGACGACCGTTACCCGGGCGTGTGGGTCGATTCCCGGGAACGCGGTTTGCTCAATAGCCGGGGTGACCGGGACAACCGGCCGGAATCCGCGGGCGGCAAGGCAGGGGACGTGCTGAAAGTAGACTTTCATCTCCACACGGCAGAAGATCCCGTCGATCTGATACATCACGACGCCTGGACGCTCGTGGATCGGGCTGCGGAGGCAGGTTTCGGGGCTCTGGCGATTACCCTTCACGATCACCAGCTCGACGACCGCACGCTCACCGGTTATGCGCGCGAGCGTGGCATCGTCCTGCTGCCCGGGCTCGAGCGCACGATTGAAGGCAAGCACGTCCTGCTCATCAACTTTCCGCGGGCAGCGGCGGAAGCGGTGGTCACGTTTCGCGACCTGGCGTGGCTGAAGTCACGCCGCAACGGCCTCGTCATCGCGCCACATCCGTTCTTTCCTGGCGGGACGTGCCTGCGCGGCCATCTCGACGCGCATGCCGATCTGTTCGACGCCGTCGAGTGGACCTACTTCTGGACGCGCCAGTTCAACTTCAACGCGCGCGCGGCGCGATGGGCACGGGCGCACGGCAAGGCGATCGTCGGCAACTCCGATACGCACGATCTGCGGCAGCTCGGACGGACGCACTCGCTCGTCGCTGCCGAGCCCCACGCTGACGCGATCTGTGACGCGGTGCGTGCCGGCCGCGTCGAGGTGATCAGCGACCCGGTGCCCGCCGTCGAACTCGCGCGCGTCCTTGGCGGAATGACGCTGCGTCACCCGGCGCTGAACGGGCGCCGCCTCGCGGCGGGACGCGTCGTCCGCAGGCGGCCCGTTCCGGCGCGCGCGGTCGGCGAGTAGTTCGGCGACGCGCGACACGCGCGAACGCCGCCACCGATGCTATCGATCGCCTTTCTGCTGGCCCTTCGAGTCGTCGCGTCCGCGACGCCCATCGACTACGGCGCCTATTTCGCGAAGGGCACGACCTTCAACGAGTTCCTCGAGCACGCGACGGCGCTCGCCGACGAATGGCGTGACGTGGCCGCGCATGCATCGGTCGAGGACGCGGCGGTAACCCGTGTCCGGGCGCTCGTGTCGCCGCGCCGCCTGCTCGTCGTCGCCGATGATTCCTGCCACGACTCGCTGCAGACGCTGCCGTATCTGGCGGCGCTCGCGGGCGCGGCGCCCGGCCGGCTGTCGCTCCGGATCATCTCGTCCGACGTGGGGCAGCCGATCAAGGAAGCCCATCCGACTCCGGACGGACGGGCGGCGACGCCGACGATCGTCGTGCTCGACGCCGGCGGTACCCTGAAGGGCGTGTTCATCGAGCGCCCGGCCGCGCTGCTGCGCTTCGTCGATGAGCACGGCGCCGGACTCTACCCGAGTCAGGTTCGCGAGCTGCGCCATCGCTGGTACGCGGACGACAAGGGGCGGCATGCGGTGGACGAGATTCTCGGCCTCCTCGAGCGGCCCTGAGCCGGCTACCTTCCGGCGGCGATCGATTGCCCAGGGCGTCCGCATGTGTTGACCCCTTGGATGCCGTAATCGCGCTGCCTGAGGGCTCACGGACGCGCGGTCGAGATTGACGTTGCACGCGTCTTGCACAACGCGTCCGGCGTGCTAAGATCCGCGGGGTCAGGTTAGAGAACAGCCCGCCGCTTTTCAGCTACGAGCCTTCTCCCACCGCTTTAGGGGTGTACATGTTCACCTCAGGCCTCGTTCAACGATGAACGGACGTTGACGGTCCGGCATCACCAAAGTCTTCGCGATCGCGGAGCAGGAGTGTCAGCAGCATGGCTCGGAAACTGTACGTAGGAAACCTCCCGTATTCGGCGGGGGAGCAGGACCTTCAGGAGCTGTTCGGGAGCGCCGGGACCGTTGAATCCGTCAACGTGATGCGCGACCAGGCGACAGGACGCGCACGCGGCTTTGCCTTCGTCGAGATGGGCAGCGACGAGGACGCGCAGAACGCGATTCAGAAACTGAATAACTACTCGTTCGGGGGCCGGAACCTGACCGTCAACGAAGCGCGCCCGAAGGAGCGGACGGGCGGCGGCGGCGGCGGATTTGGTGGCGGCGGCGGCGGCGGCCGCGGCGGCGGACGCCGCGAACCGCGCTGGTAAACAGCTCGAGCAAGGGCGCGCGATCTGCGCGCCCTTGCTGTGTCCCCGCGCTCGTGCGGCGCACGGCGCTCAGGTCGGGATTGAATATTCGCCGGCGGGGAATGGCTCGTACCGTCCGCGGCGTGCGCCGCGGACCGCCATCCAGCCTCCCAGTGCGACGAGCCCCGTCGCAATCCAGCCCAGATACGGTTCGGGATCCAGCCGGCGCTTGAGCGCCTGCTTCAATTCCGCCTTGACGTGATCCGGCGCGATGCGCCGCTCGATCTCGGAGAGCTTCCGATCGAGCGATGCCCGGGTACGTTCGATCTCGCGCTGAATGCCCGTCAGCTCGGGCTCGGTCGTGTGGGTCCGTTCCCTCATTGAAAGCTCCCCTTCACGGTTGCGACGGTGCGGGACACCGTCTCGACAGTGCGCGGCAGCCCGCGGATCTCGCGCATCCTGCGGCGCGCGCTCACGAAGCAGACCGCGCCGACGATGGCAAGCACCACGCCGACGATCGCGAATCCGGTCCAGGCCGGCCAATCGAAGAGGGTCGCGATGCCAAGCGCCAGTGCGGTGAGGACGAAGAATCCGGCGAAGTAGAGCGCCCCAGCCGCCGCCCCGAACCCACCGGCGGCTCCGGTGGCTTTCGACAGCTCGGCGCGCAGCTCCGCTCGAGCCAGCGCGATCTCTTCCCGGAACAACTCGCGCACGTCGTCGAGCGCGCCTCTTACCAGCGTGCCCATCGATGCTTCCGTTTCATATGCCATCGGATACCCCATTTCCACGAGAATCAGTTCACGTCGGGGACGGGTGCAACAGCTGATCACTCAGACG
>JABFWM010000231.1 GCA_013362195.1 Acidobacteriota bacterium | reverse complement strand
CGGGGACGCGCGCGCTGGACGCGTTGTGGGCGATCGCGGCGGAAGAAGCGGCCGACGCCGCGGCCGCTGCCTCGCGGCCGGATGTGTCGGCCGATCTCGCACAGGCGCTGATTCGCGTCGCGCGCCTGGCGGTGAAGGCGCCGAGGCCGCTGGCCGTCAGCGCCTTCTATTCGGGCGGCAGCATCGACGCGCGCGTCCGCCGCCTGCTCGAGTGCCCGTGCGCCACCGCGCCCCACGGATCGCGGATCGCCCTCGCTGTGTTGGCGCTGGTGGCTGGCGCAGCCGCCACCGCCCTCGCGTTCGCGCCGTCGCTGCACCACGGACTCGAAGCGCTCGTCCGATCGCTGCCGTGAGCCCGCGGAGGGGGGACCCGGTTCCTCCCTTGCTGCCTCGGTGACGTTGCCTCGGTTCGCCTCCGTCAGTACCCTTACCCCGTGCCGCTCCGCCCCATGCTCGCGACGCTGACTGACACGGCCGATCTGACCAATCCCGGCGCCGTGTACGAACCGAAGTACGACGGCATCCGCGCGATCGTCGAGGTGACGCCGGGGCGCGGCGCCGCGCGCGTGACCCTCTGGTCGCGCAACGGCAACGACAAGACGGCGCAGTTCCCGTCGATCGTGCAGGCGCTGCAGGGAGCGGGCGCCCGGCTGAAGGGCCCGGTGATCCTCGACGGCGAGATCGTCGCGCTCGACGAGCGCGGCCGGCCGGCCGGCTTTCAGCGGTTGCAGGGGCGCATTCATCTGATCGGCGCCCGCGACGTCGAGCGCGTCGATCGCGATCAGCCGGTCGCGCTCGTGGTCTTCGATCTCCTGCAGGACGGGAAAGACGATCTGTGCCGGCTGCCGCTGACCGAGCGCCGCGCGCGACTCGAACGGCTCTTCGATCGGTTCTTCCATCCGAAGACGGACGCGACACGCGTGCAGGCGAACAACTCCGCCATTCGCCTCAGCGAACAGGTGGCGGGCGACGCGCGCGCGCTCTACGACCGCGCCCTCGATGAGCACTGGGAAGGCCTGATCGTCAAGGACGCCGCCTCACCCTATCAGCCGGGACGACGGTCGCCGGCGTGGCGCAAGCTGAAGGTCCTGCAGGAACAGGAATTCGTCGTCGCGGGATGGACCGAGCCGCGGCAGACGCGCGCGTATTTTGGCGCGCTGCTGCTTGGCGTCTACGACGGCGACGACCTCGTGTATGTCGGGCACACCGGCACCGGCTTCAACCACGCCGAGCTCGAACGCGTGTGGCGGCTGCTGAAGGCCCGCGAGATGCCGAAGTCGCCGTTCTCGACGCCGATCAAGACGAACGAGCCGGCGCACTGGGCGCGTCCCGAACTGGTCGCGCAGATCCGCTTCACGGAGTGGACGGCCGACGACAAGCTGCGGCACCCCGTCTATCTGGGGCTGCGCGACGACAAGAGCCCGCGCGAGGTGGTGCGCGAGCGCGCGGTGAGCGCCGTGTCCACCGCCCCGAGGGAGCAGGCACGGCCCAAGCGCGCGCCCGCGCGTCGCTCTCCCGTCGTACGTCCGGCAGCGTCAGGCTACAGGCGGAAGAACCACGGTGAGCAGACCGCACTCCAGCCCGTGATCGAGCAGCTGCGCGCGCTCGAGGACGCGCACAAGGACGGCACGATCGAGCTGCCGAACGGCGATCGGCTCGGCGTCACCAACCTGCACAAAGTGTTCTGGCCTGCCGCGTCGAAGCGGCGCGGCGGCGAGAGTGGCGCACTCACCAAGGGCGATCTCCTGCGCTACTACGTCGAGGTCTCGCCGTTCCTGCTGCCGTCCGTCGCCGATCGCCCGCTCGTCATGAAGCGCTTTCCCAACGGCATTACCGGTCCGGCCTTCTATCAGCAGCGCAAGCGTCTCGAACAGCCGCCGCCTGGCGTGCGCGTCGAGACGCTCGGCGACGACCTCGATCCGATCGGCGAAGCGGACGCGTCGCGCTTCGTCGGCGGGTCGCTGACGACGCTGCTGTACATGACGCAGATTGCCGCGATTTCCCAGGACCCGTGGTTCTCGCGCGTCCAGTCGCCGCTCGACGCAGATTACGTGGCCCTCGATCTCGATCCCACTGACGAGGCGACGTTCGCCAGCGTGCTCGACGTGGCGCGGTGGGTCCGCGACGAGCTCGCCTCGCTCGGCGTCTCCGGGTTCCCGAAGACGTCAGGGTCGACCGGGCTCCACGTCTACATCCCGCTGCCGCCGCACACCAGCTATGAATCGGGCATGCTCTTCTGCCAGATCGTCGCGACGCTCGTCGCCACGCGCCACCCGAAGGTCGCGACCGTCGAACGCACCGTCGCAAGACGTCCGCGCGGCACCGTCTACGTCGATTTCCTGCAGAACATCCTGGGCAAGACGCTCGCGACCGCCTACAGCGCACGCGCGAGCGCCTTTGCCGGCGTCTCGACACCCCTCTCGTGGACGGAGATCGACGACGCCATCGATCCGCACGACTTCACCATCCGAACCGCTCCCGCACGCTTTCGATCGATGGGCGATCTGTGGGAGGGAGTCCGGACGGCAGCGCCGGCGGACCTGACGCGCGTGTTGAAAAAATACCGCCGCGGATAGATCGATCCGTGTGTATCCGTGTCGGTGCGTGGCGGGGTCAGGTCGTGTGCCGCCGCGGTCGCAGCAACACACCGGCGGCGAGCGCCGCGGCGGCGAGAAGGCCGAGGGTGGCGCCGCGATGCGTGGCCGCCCAGAGCTGCGGCGAATGGGGAATCGCGCGGTCCCCGAACACCCCGTGGGCGCCGCGATCGTCGCGCTCGTCGACCGGATCCCACAGGTTGTCGGCGCGGTCCGGATCTTCCGGCTCCTCGGTCTGCTGCGCGTCATAGCCGGTGCGCGCCAGATAGTGATCGCCGGCGCCGGGCATCAGTCGGTTGCCGACGATCACGGCCGCGGTCGGCAGCCCGACCCACAGTTCCCGTCGGCGCTGATGCGCGGCCCAGTGGATCGCGTCCGCCGCCACCTCCGGTTGGAAGATCGGCGGCACCGGCTGTGCCTTCCGCGGCAGCCGGCTCTTCACCCAGCGGAACTGCGGCGTATTCATCGCCGGCAGGTGCACCATCGTCACGTGCACGTGCGAGCCGTCATGAATCATCTCCGCGCGGAGCGAGTCCATGAAGCCGTCGATGGCGTGCTTCGCGGCGCAGTACGCCGACTGCAGCGGAATGCCGCGATGGGCCAGCGCCGATCCCACCGGGACGATGGTGCCGCGATCGCGAGGGAGCATGCGGTGCAGCGCGGCGAGCGTGCCAT
>JABFWM010000347.1 GCA_013362195.1 Acidobacteriota bacterium | reverse complement strand
GCAGACCTTCTCGCACTCCGCCATTGCCGCGAGCACATCGTCGGTGATGGTCGGGGGGTAGAGGTAGAGGAGACGAATCCACTCGATGCCGTCGACGCGATCGAGCTCGCGCAGGAGCCGCCCGAGCGCGCCGCGCTCGCCGCGATCGATCCCGTAGAAGGTCGTGTCCTGCGAGATGAGCAGCAGTTCCTTGACGCCGCGCGCCGCCAGCCCGCGCGCCTCGCGGACGATCGACTCCGCCGTGCGGCTGCGGTACTTGCCCCGCAAGGTCGGAATGATGCAGAACGCGCAGGTGTAATCACATCCTTCCGCGACCTTCACGTACGCGAAGTGCCGCGGCGTTGTCTGCACGCGCGGGGTGTCGGCGTCGTAGAGATAGGTGGGAAGGGCGCGGGGCGACGGGGCAGGGGCGGCGCCGGCGTCGAGGTGCGAGTCGCGAGGCGCGGGGTGCGCGACCGACGGGGCCTTCCTGTGGAACCTGAGCGGCGCCGCTGCGGCGTCCCCGATCTTCCGCCCTTCCCCCTTCGCCTCTCGCTCTTCGCCCGTCGCCTCTCGCCCTTCGCCCTTCCCCTCTCGCCCCGCGTGCTCGACGGCGGACACGATCCTGTCCACTTCGCCGGTCCCGAGGAGCACGTCGATCTCGGGGATCTCTTTCTTCAGCTCGTCGCGATAGCGCTCGGCGAGGCAGCCGGTGACGACCAGCCGCGAGCACCGCCCGTCACGCTTCTTCGCGGCCATCTCCAGGATGGCATCGATCGACTCCTGCTTGGCGTTGTCGATGAACGCGCAGGTGTTGACGACGAGCACGTCGGCCTCATCGGCGGCCGGCGTGATGTCATGGCCGGCCTGCTGCGCGAGGCCGAGCATCACCTCGCCGTCGACGAGGTTCTTGGGGCAACCGAGCGAGAGGAAACCTATCTTCATCGTTCTTCACTGACATCGATCACGGGAGTTCAGGGTTCAGGGGACCAGGACAACGCTTCGGGAAAGAGCGCTCCTGATCTCCTTGCTCAGGGATACAACCTGTAAAGCATGCGCGGATACGGAATGGCTTCGCGCAGGTGTTCGAGCCCGCAGATCCAGCTGACGACGCGTTCGATGCCCATGCCGAAGCCGCCATGCGGGACGGTGCCGTAGCGGCGCAGATCGAGATACCACTCGAAGGCCTCCTGCGGCAGGTTGTGTTCCTTGATCCGCTGCAGCAGCAGGTCGTAGTCGGCGAGGCGCTCGCCGCCGCCGATGATCTCGCCGTAGCCCTCGGGTGCGAGGACATCGACGCCGAGCGCGACTTCGGGCCGGGCCGGATCGGGCTTCATGTAGAACGCCTTGACCGCCGCCGGGTACCGATGCACGCAGATCGGCCGATCGAACTCTTCGGAGAGGGCGGTCTCGTCGGGCGATCCGAAGTCGCCGCCCCACTCGAAGGGCAGCCCCTTCTTCTTCAGGACCTCGACCGCGTCGTCGTACGAGATGCGCGGGAACGGCGACTGCACTTTCTCCAGCCTGGAGGTGTCGCGTTCGAGCGCCTGCAATTCGCGCTTGCGCTTGTCGAGCGTGCGGCCGATCACCGACACGACGAGGTCCTCGGCGAGCTGCATCACGTCGTCGAGCGTGGCGTAGGCCATTTCGGGCTCGACCATCCAGAATTCCGTCAGGTGCCGCCGCGTCTTCGACTTCTCGGCGCGGAACGTCGGTCCGAAGGCATACACGCGTCCGAGCGCCATCGCGTTCGCTTCGTTGTACAACTGGCCGCTCTGCGTCAGGTACGCGGTGTTGTCCTCGAAGTACTGCACCGGGAACAGCGTGGTGGTGCCTTCGCAGGCCGCGGGCGTGAAGATCGGCGTGTCGGCGAGGATGAAGCCGCGGCTGTTGAAGAAGTCGCGGACCGCATTGATCACCTCGTGGCGGACGCGGAGAATGGCCTGCTGCCGCTGCGATCGGATCCACAGGTGGCGCCGGTCCATCAGATATTCGACGCCGTGCTCCTTCGGCGTGATCGGATAGTCCTTCGCCTCGGCGACGATGTCGAGCGAGGTCACGTCGAGCTCGTAGCCGCCCGGCGCGCGCGCGTCGGCGCGGACCGTGCCGTCGACGATCACCGCGCTTTCCTGCGCGAGGTGATCGGCCTTGGTGAACATCTCGTCGCCGACCGCCTTCTTCGACATGACCGCCTGCATGAAGCCGGAGCCGTCGCGGACGGTCAGAAAATGGATCTTGCCGCTCGATCGGCGGTTGTGCAGCCAGCCGCGGATGCGAACCGGCTGTCCGTCGTGCTGCGCGATGTCTTCGATGTAGACGGTGTGAGGGTGCGGCATCAGTAAGCCAACAGTTTCTCGAAGCGCGCCCGGGCGTCGCGCGCGCGGCCCAGCACCGTGGCCGGGTCGCTGGTGTTGCGCACTTCCATCATGTAGGTGCCGTCGTAGCCGACCTTCTGCATCGACATCAGGGCGACGTCCCAGTCGATCCGGCCCTCGAAGGGGACCAGATGGTCGTCCGCCTGCCGCTTGTTGTCGTGCACGTGCGTGGCGATCAGGTGCTCGGCGACCACTTCGACGGCGTCCGCGACGTCGCCCATGAGAAACGCGTGGCCGAAATCGAGGCAGATGCCGGCATGCGGCGCGTCGAGATCGCGTTCGATCAGGCTGACCAGCGACTGCGGATCCGACAGGTCGTTCGGAATCACCTCGAGCGCGACGCGGATCCCGATCGGCGCGGCGATCCGGCAGATCTCCTCGGCGCTCCGGAACGCCGCGGTGCGATTGTTCTCGCCGCCCTGCGCCGTCGGCGTGCCCAGATGCACGACCAGCACGCCGGTCGGAATCGCGCGCGCGATATTCAAGGCCGCATCCGCCTCGCGGACCGCGGCCTGCCGCTTCGCGTTGTCCGGGACCGCGTTCGAGATCACCTCGCCCCACCGATCCGGCGGCGTGAGCCGATCGGTGATCGGCGCATGAATGCCGTGCAACGTGAGCCCGGTCTCTCCCAGCCACCGACCGAGCGCGTCGATCGCCGCCGGATCGTGGTAGTCGAAATGGCTGCGGGTGGCGAACAACTCCACAGCCGTAAAGCCGTACGACGCGATCTCGGCCAGATGCTCGCGGCTCAGGCGCTGATCGTGGTACAGGTGCGTGGAGATTCCGAACCGCATGAAACCACTGATCTTAGCAGACGGCGCGGACGGCCACAGAAGAACACGGAAGAGCCAGGAAACTCACGAAAACGAGCCACAGAAAAACACAGAAGAACACAGGAAACACAGAAGAACTCACGA
>JABFWM010000239.1 GCA_013362195.1 Acidobacteriota bacterium | reverse complement strand
GAGCCGACGCTGCCCGAGAGGAGGCGCGGATCTATACGGCCTCTGCGAGGCCGGTCCGCCCGCTCTTCTTCTCGACGACGTAGCGCTCCATGAACGAGGTGCTCAGACGTCCGGCGATGAAGTCGGGATCCGCCAGGATCTTGAGGTGCAACGGGATCGACGTCTTGATGCCGTCGATCACCGTCATCTCCAGCGTGCGGCGCATCCGTGCGATCGCTTCCTGCCGATCGCGGCCGTGGACGATGATCTTGGCGATCATCGAATCGTAGTAGGGAGAAACGGTGCACTCGGAATGCGCGAAGGTATCGACGCGAACGCCGGGACCGCCCGGCACGCTGAAGGCGTGGATGATGCCGGGCGACGGCGCGAACGTCTCCGGATCCTCGGCGTTGACGCGGCATTCGATCGAGTGGCCGTTGAACGTCACGTCACCCTGCTTGAACGACAGGCGCTCGCCGCACGCAATCCGGATCTGTTCCTTGACGATGTCGACGGCGGTGATGAACTCCGTCACCGGATGCTCGACCTGCACGCGCGTGTTGACCTCGAGGAAATAAAAGTTCCCCTTGTCGTCGAGCAGGAACTCGAAGGTGCCGGCATTGGTGTACTGCACCGCCCGCGCCGCATCGACGACGGTGCCGCCAAGCTTGCGGCGCATCTTCTCGGTGACCGCCATCGAGGGCGCCTCTTCGAGCAGCTTCTGATGACGGCGCTGGATCGAGCACTCGCGCTCGCCGAGATGGACGACCGCGCCGTGGTGATCGCCGAGCACCTGGAACTCGATGTGACGGGGATGCTCGACGTATTTCTCGAGATAGACGTCGCCGACGCCGAAGGCCGCTTCCGCTTCGCGCTGCGCGGTCTTCAGCGCCTTGCCCAGCTCACCCGGCGCGCGGATGACGCGCATGCCGCGGCCGCCGCCGCCGGCCACCGCCTTGATGATGATCGGGTACCCGAGGTCGCGGGCGATCCGCGCCGCCTTTTCTTCGCTCTCGACGGGGCCGTCGCTGCCCGGCAGCACCGGCACGCCCGCCTTCTTCATCGCCCGCCGCGCCCGGGCCTTGTCGCCCAGCAGGCGGATGACGTTCGGCGAGGGACCAATGAACTTGATGTGGCAGGCTTCGCAGACCTCGGCGAGATAGGCGCTCTCCGAGAGGAAGCCGTAGCCCGGATGAATCGCGTCGGCGCCGGTGATCTCCGCCGCGCTGATGAACGCCGGGACGCTCAGATAGCTCTCGGAGCTGCGCGCCGGACCGATGCAGACGTCCTCGTCGGCAAAGCGGACGTGCAGCGAGTTATCATCCGCCTCGGAGTACACCGCGACGGTCTTGATCCCGAGCTCGCGGCACGCACAGATGACGCGCAGGGCGATTTCCCCGCGGTTGGCGATGAGAATTTTCTTGAACATGTCGCCCTGCTACACGGTTCGAATCGCGAACAACCGTTCACCGTACTGCACGGGCTTGCCGTTCTCGACGTAGGCGGTGACGATCTCTCCGTCGTACTCGGACGTGATCTCGTTCATCAGCTTCATCGCCTCGATGATGCAGAGCACTTGATCCTTCTTCACGCGCTCGCCGACCTCGACGAAGGCGGCGGCGCCGGGCTCGGGGGACCGGTAGAAGGTGCCGACGATCGGCGACTTGACGACCGCCAGTTCCACCGATTCCTCCGCATCGTCGGCGGTCAACGGGGTGACGGCGGAGGCGACGGCGGGAACGGCCGACGGTATCGCCGCCGGCGCTGCGGCGGCAATGACGGTCGGCACGGAGTTGAGTGGCGCCGCGGTGTAGGCCGGGAGCGCGCCCGCCTTCCGGACCCGCAGCCTCAAACCTTCCTTCTCCAGTTCGAATTCCGCGAGGTCGTGCTGCCGCACGAGCTCGAGGATTCGCTCGATGTCCGAAAAGTCCATTCGCCTCCGCACCGGGCCGCTGGACCCGGCCTACAGATCGATCGTCATCACGCGCGGCGCGTCGGTGAGCAACTCACATCCGCTCCCGGTCACCAGCACGTCGTCTTCGATCCGGACACCGCCGGTGCCCGGCACGTACGCGCCGGGCTCGATCGTGAACACCATGCCGGGCTCGACCGGGTCGTCGGGCAGGCCGGGCATCTCCCGCGCGATCCGCGGGTCCTCGTGAATTTCCAGGCCGAGGCCGTGTCCGGTCCCATGCCTGAACATCTCGCCGAGCCCCGCGCGCTCGAGCACGCCGCGTGCCGCCCCGTCAATGGCGCTCGGACGGACGCCGGGACGCACTGCCGCCACTGCCGCCTGGTGCGCCTCTGCCACGGCGTCATACAGCCGCTGGAGCTCTCGTGAAGGGCGGCCCAGCTGAACCGTGCGCGTCAGATCCACGCAGTATCCGTCGTAGACACCCCCAAAGTCCAGCACGGTCGAGTCTCCGGGCGCAATCCGTCTATCGGTCGGACGCGCGTGCGGCAACGCGCTATTTGGGCCAGACGCCACAATCGTCTCGAATGCCGGCCGGCTGAACCCGGCCTCGCGCATCGCCGCTTCGAGCTCGGCGGCCACGTCCACTTCGCGTCGGCCTGGCCTCACGACCTCGTGCAGCCGCCGCGCGATCGCCGAGATCCGGCATCCTCCTTCGCGGATCGCCGCGACCTCGGCCGCATCCTTGATCATGCGCGCCCGTTCGACGAGGCGCTCCGTCGGGACGAGCACCGGGGTCGGGCCATCCGCCCGCAACGGCGTGGGCGCAGTGCCGGCGAGCCCCGTCGAAATCGCATTGAACCGGCTGACCGACAGCCACGCGGCTTCGACGCCGACGCGCTTGCACGATTCCCGCCGCAGGACGTCGACGATGGTCAGGTCGTAGCCCTGGGGCACCGGCTCCACTTCGATCGTGCCCGCGGGCCGTGCGGCGGCGAGGTCCTGCGCTGCCGTCAGGTACCGGAAGTCGACGGCGAGAATGCACCGCTCGTGCAGGAGCACGACCGCCCCGGCCGTCCCCGTGAAGCCGGTCAGGTATCGGATGTTGGGCAGGTGCGTGACGACGAGCGCGTCGATTGCCGCCGCGCGTACATGCACCCGTACCCGAGTGAGGCGAGAATCCACAGTCACGATGTTAGCGGGCGTCGCGCGCGGACGTGCGCGCCGTTTGAATGGCGGCGAGAAAATCTTCGAGGCGCGCGACCACCGGATCGGGTCCGGCCGCTGATGCCGTCGGACGAACCGGCACCGCGTCGGCCGCATCGGGCGAGCGCGCCGGTGTCGCCACCGCAATCGGCGTGCGCGCGATCAATGGAGCGGTCGTGCC
>JABFWM010000359.1 GCA_013362195.1 Acidobacteriota bacterium | reverse complement strand
TGCGCGCGGCGGAGGCCATACAGAAGTTTTTGCTCGCGATCGCGGAAGTTGATGATTTCACTCATGGAGATCCTCCCGAGTACGTGATTTCTTCCAAGGAGTGTGTTTTCTCGAGCAATTCGCAACGAGAACAGCGTCGCCGCGTCGGAGAGGCAAAAGATCCGCCGAGACGCGAGAGCACGGATCTTTGTTTCCCGTCGACCAGCGGCCTGTTTCCGCCCGTCCCCTGTCGCCCTTCGCCCCCGTCCCCGCGTCTGCGCACCCGTGTTACGATCGCCGCTTCACCATGGGCACCACGCTCCTTCGCAAGGTCTGGGACGCGCACACCGTCCGGCGGCTGGCGAACGGCCAGACGCAGCTCTTCATCGGTCTCCATCTCATTCACGAAGTGACGAGTCCCCAGGCGTTCGACATGCTGCGGGCGCGCGGCGCCACCGTCGCCTTTCCCGAGCGCACCGTCGCGACGGTCGACCACATCGTCCCGACGCGCGATCAGCGGCGCCCCTTCATCGACGTGATGGCCGAGGAGATGCTCTCCTCGCTGGAGCGCAACTGCCGCGAGCACCGCATCCGGATGCTCGATCTCTCGAGCGGGCTGCAGGGCATCGTGCACGTGATCGGGCCCGAGCTGGCGCTGACGCAGCCGGCGATGACGATTGCGTGCGGTGACAGCCACACCTCGACGCACGGCGCGTTCGGCGCGATCGCGTTCGGCATCGGCACGTCACAGGTCCGCGACGTGCTCGCGTCGCAGTGCCTGGCGATGGATCCGTTGAAGGTGCGGCGCATCACCGTCACGGGACGGCTGCAGCCGGGGGTCTACGCAAAGGACGTGATCCTGGAGATCATCCGCCGCCTCGGCGTGAAGGGGGGCGTCGGCTACGCCTACGAATATGGCGGCGACGCGATCGAGCGCATGTCGATGGACGAGCGGATGACGATCTGCAACATGTCCATTGAAGGGGGCGCGCGCGTCGGCTACGTCAATCCGGACGAGACCACCTTCACCTATCTTCGCGGCCGGCCGTTCGCGCCGGTGGGCGACGACTTCGATCGCGCGTGCCGGTGGTGGTCCTCGATGGCGTCCGACCCCGGCGCGGCCTACGACGACGAAGTCACGCTGGAGGCGGCATCGATCCAGCCGACGGTGACGTGGGGAATCAATCCCGGGCAGTCGATTGCGGTGGGCGAGCGGATCCCGGCCGCAGGCGATCAGGAAGCGCTCGAGTTCATGGGGTTCCGTCCCGGGGAGCCGCTGAAGGGGACGAAGATCGACGTGGCGTTCGTCGGCTCGTGCACCAACGGACGGCTCTCGGATCTGCGTGAAGCGGCGCGCATCGTGAGCGGCCACCACGTCGCGGCGCACGTGAAGGCGCTGGTCGTGCCCGGATCGCAGAGCGTCCGCGCGGCGGCGGAACGCGAAGGCCTCGACCGGGTCTTCACCGACGCCGGCTTCGAATGGCGCGGCGCCGGATGCTCGATGTGCCTGGCGATGAATCCGGATCGTCTCGAAGGGCGCGAAGTCTGCGCCTCGTCATCCAACCGCAACTTCAAGGGACGGCAGGGCAGTCCGACCGGCCGGACGCTGCTCATGAGCCCGGCGATGGTGGCGGCCGCGGCAATCGCGGGCGAGGTCGTCGACGTCCGCGAGTTCGCCGCAGCGGAGGCGACCCTTGGCCGTTGAACGGCTCTCGGAGATCCGCGGCACCGCGCTGCCGGTGCGCGGCGACGACATCGACACCGACCGCATCATCCCCGCCCGTTTCCTCAAGGCCGTGTCCTTCGACGGCCTCGAAGCGCACCTGTTCGAAGACGACCGGCGCGAAGCCGACGGGCGCGGCGGCGTGCCGCACCCCGCGTCGAATCCCGCGTACGCGGGCGCGGCGATCATGCTGGTGCAATCGAATTTCGGCTGCGGGTCGTCACGCGAACACGCGCCGCAGGCGATCCGCCGCCGCGGCATTCGCGCCGTCCTCGGCCAGTCCTTCTCCGAGATTTTCTTCGGGAACTCCGTCGCGCTCGGCATGCCCTGTCCGACCGCGTCCCGTGACACGCTCGCGGCGTTGATCGAGACGGTGGAAGCGGATCCGGCCACCGAGGTGACGATCGATCTGCGCTCGATGCGCGTGAACGCGGCGGGCCAGGCCTACGAGATCTCGCTGCCCCCCGCGGCCCGCGAGGCGTTCCTCGACGGCAGCTGGGACGCGACGGGACTGCTGCTGGAGCACTTCGACGACGTGAGGGCGGTCGCGAAGCGATTGCCCTACGTCACGCAGGCCTGGTGAGCGATCACGCGCGCACGACGTCGAGAAACGCGTCTGCCGCGCGGCTCCGTTCGCCGGTCTTCCTGAACACCAGGCGTACCTGCCGCGTCGCCCCCAGCTCCGGGACCCGGACGGCGACCAGGCTTCCGCGCGAGAGTTCCGTCAGCGCGCAGCGGCGCGGCAGCAGCGCGACACCGATGCCCATCTCCACCGCGCGCTTGATGCCATCGAGGCTCGGCAGCGAGATCTGGATGTTGATGGCCGTCCGCCGCCGTTCGTAGGCGCGCAGCACGCGATCGCGCGTCGGCGACGGATCGTTGTGCGCGATCACGGCCTCACGCCCGACCTCTTCCAGCGTGACGCGCTTCTTGCCGGCGAGCGGGTGCGTGGGCGCAGTCAGCAGGACGATTTCGTCGGTGCCGAGCGACAGCGCCTGGATGCCGCGGTCGGACGGCTGAAAGGTCATCACGCCGAAGTCGATCGACCGGTCGAGCACCGCGGCGGACATCTGCCGCGATGAGAGCCGCCGCACGTCGAGGGCCACGCCGGGATGCGCGAGCGTGAACCGTTCGATGTGGGGCAGCAGGCTATGGACGGCGGCTTCGTTCGCGCCGATGATGACCCGCCCCCGGCGCACCTCCTGGAGCTCGCGGACGGCGACCTGCGCCTCGGCGGCGAGCCCCAGCAGGCGCTGGGCGTAGTCCTGGAGCAGCCGGCCGGCCTCGGTCAGGGTCCCGTCGCGGGACGATCGGTCGAACAGGCGCTCGCCGAGCTCGTCCTCGATGCGGCGCACGGCCTGGCTGATCGCGGGCTGGGTCCGGTGCAGCCGCCGCGCCGCGGCCGAAAAGCTGCGCTCGGCCGCCACGGCGAGAAAAGCGGCAAGATCCGGGAGTTGCATAAGCGCATCTAATTTAATCCAAATAAATATAAATTGGACTTGGGGCCGCCCGGCAGGTACAACCGATCCAGGAGGGTCCATGTCCACTGACCGGCTGACGATTTTCGACACGACTTTGC
>JABFWM010000039.1 GCA_013362195.1 Acidobacteriota bacterium | reverse complement strand
ACGAAGGGCCCGGCGGCGGATCGCAACCGCGCCGCGACGCCGAGGGGCGGCTGCGCGTCAGCGGCACGCTGCGGCTCGACGAGCTGGGCAACCTGTTCGACCTGGATCTCGCGCACGAAGACGTGGACAGCGTCAGCGGCCTGATTCTGACGCTGCTCGGACGGCCGCCGCGGGTCGGCGACGCCGTCCGCTACGGCCGGCTGCAGTTCGCGGTCACGGCGGTGAAGGGCCACGGCGTCGAACAGGCCGCCGTGCACCTGCTGCCGCTGCCGCCCGACCGCGCAGAAGATGCTGCGGCCGGCTAAAGGACAGTCCGCCAGCCGACGTGAATGCGCGGGCGCCGCATCGGATCCGGCTCCGACTGGTGCAGCACTTTCCGCGTGACAGGGCGGTCTCTCCTGGACGACCGCCAGGAACTTCAGCCGGCAGGCAGCGGATTGCCTTTCGTCCACCCGACGTAGGCGTCAGGAGTGCTGGTCAGATTTCACCGCGTGCCGCGGCCAGCTCCAGCTCCTGATCCGACGCTTCGGCGAATTCCCCTTCCCACTTGGCCACCACGACCGTCGCCAGGCAGTTGCCGATCACGTTCACCATCGTGCGGGCCATGTCCATCAGCTCGTCGACACCCAGGATCAGCGTCACGCCTTCCAGCGGCAGCCCGTACGACGCCAGTGTGCCGGCCAGAATGACCAGGGACGCGCGCGGGACGCCGGCGACGCCCTTGCTGGTGAGCATCAGCGTCAGCAGCATCGTGATCTGGTGACCGATCGACAGGTGGATGCCTGCGGCCTGGGCGACGAAGATCGACGCGAGCGACAGATACAGCGTCGTCCCATCGAGATTGAAGCTGTAGCCGAGCGGCAGCACGAATGCGACGATGCGTCGCGGCACGCCGAGGCGCTCCAGCACTTCCATCGCGCGCGGCAGCGCGGCCTCGCTCGAGGTCGTCGAGAAGGCGATGACCGCCGGCTCCTTGACGGCCTTCACGAACTTTCGAATCGGGACGCCGAAGAGGAGCGCCACCGGCAGCAGCACCCCGAGCACGAAGACGGCGAGCGCGACGTAGAGCGTGCCAATGAGCCACGCGAGGTTCCACAGCACGCGAAGGCCGCCGTGGCCGACCGTGTAGGCGATCGCCGCGCCGACGCCGATTGGCGCATAGTGCATGACGATGTTCGTGAACCTGAACATCGTTTCGGCGACCGCCTCGCACCACACCACGACCGGCCGGCCGCGCTCGCCGACCATCCCGAGGGCGATCGCGAACATGATGCTGAAGACGACGATCTGCAGCACGTCGCCCCTGGCCATCGCGTCGATGACGGATTCCGGGACGACGTGCAGGAGGATCTGATCCCAGGTCTGCGGCGCCGCGACGATGTCGGCGCGGGTCTGCGGCAGGTTGACGCCGACGCCGGGCCGCATCACGTTGACGGCGACGAGGCCGATGACGAGCGCGATCGTCGTGATGATCTCGAAGTAGACGATCGCCCGCAGCCCCATCCGGCCGACGACCTTGACGTGCCCGGCGCCGGCGACGCCCGCCACCAGGGTCGCGAAGATCAGCGGCGCGATGATCATCTTGATCAAGCGCAGGAACAGCTGGCTGAACGGCCGGAAGTACGGCGCCCACGCCGGGTGGTACTCGCTCACCAGCCAGCCGACGACGATCCCGACGGCGAGGCCGAGGAAGATCTGCTGCGTCAGGGTGAGGCCGGAGCGCGTCGGCGCGGTCGGCGTGGTCGCTGCCATCGGTCGATCCTACCCGAACTCAGCCGCGGGCCGCGGGCGCTTCCCCCTTGTGAGCGGGCGGTCGATGGCGCTACACTGAATATATCGGAACCCATATAATTGCCGGCGCCGGCGACACCCGGGTGGTGCTCGACGCGGTGCGGCGCATCGTCCAGGCGCTGCACGAGACGTCGCGATGGGCGGAGAAGCACCTCGGCGTGACCGGCGCGCAGCTGTTCGTGCTGCAGACGCTCGCCGAATCGCCGCGCCTGTCGTTGAACGAGCTCGCGGCGCGCACGCACACGCATCAGAGCTCGGTCTCCACCGTCGTGGCCCGCCTCGTCGAGCGCGGCCTGGTCGTGCGCGGCGTCGGCGCCGATGACGCGCGGCGCCTCGAGCTGCGGCTCTCGGCGGAGGGCCGGCGGCTCACCCGCCGCGCCCCGAACATGGCCCAGCACCGCCTGATCCAGGGCATCGAACGCTTGTCCGCCTCGCGCCGGCGCGCGCTCGCCACGTCGCTGGATACCCTGACGAAAGCGATGGCGATTGGCGATCGGACGCCTGCCATGCTGTTCGACGACACGAAGCGGCGCGCGCGGAAGGTGTCCCGGCATGAGTAGGACGAACGTCGATCTCTCCCACCTCGGCGACTTCACCACCTCGCCCCGCGTCCTCACGATCGGCGCGCTCGCCGTCGGCATCGGCATCGTCAGCGCCTATGTCGCCGACTTCCTGCTGAAGCTGATTGGGGTGTTCACGAACCTGTTCTTCTTCCAGCGCTGGAGCACGGCGCTCGCCTCGCCCGCGGACCACCGGCTCGGGCCGTTCGTGATCCTGGTGCCGATCGTCGGCGCGCTCGTCATCGGGGTGATCGCGCGATATGGATCCGAGCGGATCCGCGGCCACGGCATCCCCGAAGCGATCGAGGCCATCCTGATTCACGGCAGCCGCGTCGAGCCGCGCGTCGCGCTGCTCAAGCCGGTGTCGGCGGCGATCTCGATCGGTTCCGGCGGGCCGTTCGGCGCCGAGGGGCCGATCATCATGACCGGCGGCGCCGTCGGATCGCTCATCGCGCAGTTCTTCCATCTGACGAGCGCCGAGCGGAAGACGCTGCTGGTGGCCGGCGCCGCCGCCGGCATGTCGGCGACGTTCGCGTCGCCGGTCGCCGCGGTGCTGCTCGCGGTCGAACTGCTGCTCTTCGAGTGGAAGCCGCGAAGCATGATCCCGGTGACGCTGGCCAGCGCGACGGCGGCGGCGGCGCGCCGCTACATCATCGGCCTCGGGCCGCTGTTTCCCGTCCAGCCGCATCCGACGTTCATCGGTCCGCAGGGGCTTGCGGGCTGTGTCGTCGCCGGGCTGCTGGCCGGCGGATTGTCTGCCCTGCTCACCCTGGCGGTGTACGCCGCCGAAGATGCGTTCCAGCGCCTGACCATTCACTGGATGTGGTGGCCGGCGATCGGCGGGCTGGTGATCGGGCTCGGCGGCTACGTGTTTCCGCAGGCGCTCGGCGTCGGCTACGACACCATCGGCGCGATGCTGCAGGGTGACGTGTCCGGACACATGATCCTCGGGATCCTGATCGTGAAGTCGATCATCTGGTCGGTGTCGCTCGGCTCCGGCACGTCAGGCGGGGTGCTCGCGCCGCTGCTGATGATGGGGGGCGCGCTCGGCGGCGTCGAAGCGATGGTGCTGCCGTTTGAAGGCGTCGGCTTCTGGCCGCTCGTCAGCATGGGCGCGATTCTCGGCGGCACGATGCGATCGCCGTTCACCGGCGTCGTGTTCGCGCTGGAATTGACCCACGACGTCAACATGCTGCTGCCGCTGCTCGTCGCGGTGACGATCGCGCACGGATGCACGGTGCTGCTGCTGCGCCGATCGATCCTCACCGAGAAGGTGGCGCGGCGCGGCTTTCACCTCAGTCGCGAGTATGCGGTCGACCCGCTCGAGATTCTGTTCGCGCGTGAGGTGATGCGGACCAACATCGTCGCGATGCCGGCGGAGCCGCCGCTCGAGACGCTGGTCCGGTCGCTGCACATCGATCCGGCGCGAGGCCCTCAGCGTCTCTATCCCATCATCGACGCCGAGCAGCGGGTGGTTGGCGTCGTGACCCGCGTCGATCTCGAGAAGCTGGTCCGGGACGCCGCGGGCGCGGCGCCGCTGGTGGCCACGATCCTGCGCGATCGCCCGGTGGTCGCGTACCCGGACGAACCGCTGCGGGTCATCGTGCACCGCATGGCTGAAACCGGACTGACCCGGTTCCCGGTCGTGGAGCGCGGAACCGAGCCGCGCCTGCTCGGGATGATCGCGCTCGACGATCTCTTGAAGGCGCGCGCCCTCAACCTGGAAGCCGAGCGCCGGCGGGAGCGCGTCCTTCGCGTGCGTCTCGCGCGCGCCAAAGCGCAGGCTTGACGGGCAGCCAGCCCGGCGCTCAGAGCTTCGCGATCGTACGGGCCGTCAGCTCGCGCGGGTCCAGGCCGGCGCCCCTGACGATGCTTCGAAGAAGCGGCGGGAGGTCCGCGGCAAACCGCCAGTCGTCGCCGCGCGCGCCTTCGCGTGCGAGCGCGGCGCGCCACTCGTCCCACCAGTCCGCCGTCCGCCGCGCAATCGGCTCGACGACGAGCAGCGCGGCACCGCCACGAACCCGCTGCACGAGACGTTCGAGGAGCACCGCACGACGCTCGGGCGGCAATTCGTTGACCGCATACGCGAGCAGCATCCCGGTCCGCGCATCCGCGCGTATCGGCGCCCGCGTCAGATCGCCAGTCGACGCGCGGCCGCGCATGCCGAAGTGACGATACGTCCAGTTCGCTTCGTCAACCGCCCAGGCGGAGCGATCGATGCCGATCACCGCGGGCGTCGCGTCCATGCTCGTCGCCCACGCCACTCCTGCCGCGCCGGTGCCGCAACCCAGATCGAGAATCTGCTGCACCGGCCGGCGGCCGGCGTTCAACGCGTCGACGATGTGCGAGACGGTGAGGAAGTGCAGCGGCGCATAGAACAGCGCAAACGCGGCACGCTTGCCCGCGCCTTCGAGCGCGCCGCCCTGCGCCAGGCGATCGCGCCGTTCGACATAGCACGACGACAACGCCCGCAACGCACGCGTGAGCTCAGGGCGAGTGAGGTTCGCAAGATGCCGCGCTTCGAGCGCAGCGAGCCAGGAGTCGACGTCGGCCACGACTCAGGTCAGCCGTCGGAGAGGCTCGCCTGACCAACGCTCACGCGTGATCCGGAGCGTCCACCTTCGCGGGGCGCGTGTCGATGGACACGGGGTTCGGTCGGAGGTGAGCTCGCTGTCTGCCACCCGACGGCCGCTCGCGATTCCGGCGGGCGTAGCGTGGCGGAGAGAGAGGGATTCGAACCCCCGGTACCCTTCCGGGCACAGTGGTTTTCAAGACCACCGCCATCGACCACTCGGCCATCTCTCCGTCCCGCAATTTTCGCATATCGGGCCGGGAGCACCGAGCGAACGGCGCCAGGCGCCAGGCGCCAGGGCGCCGCGTCCGAGACGCGATGGTTGAGACACGCCCCCGGTTCAGAACGGCCCATGGCGGCCTTCGATCATGTTCGGCCCGCGCGGCCGCGCGATGCAGCGTTCGACTACAGGCCTGACGCGATTCGTACACCGCCCGATTCGACGAGCGTCCGGTGCGGCGACCCGCGGCGCCGTACCGGATCACGTGACTCGAACGAAGGGCGCCCGGGCAGCGGCCCGGAACCGTTCGGCTTGTGGATTAGAGCGATTTGACGTACTCGATGAGATCGCGTTTCTCCTGGTCGGTGAGCCCGAGGTGGAACAGCCGGTCGTAATGGTTCATCACGTCCATCAGCGTGCGGAACCGGCCGTCATGGAAGAATCCGCCCTGTTTCACCGGAGCGAGGCCGGCGGCCTTGCGCGACTCGTTGACGTGCGTCCAGAGGCCCGCAAGCGGCGACGTGCGGTAGCCGTGGTCCGGCGCGCGATCCGCCTGAAACGCATCGAGCCCGATCTCCGCCGGCGTGTGCAGGTTCCAGCCAGGCTCGGTGAACAGCGGTTCGACGTGGCACATGTTGCACTTGCCCTTGCCGCTGAAGAGCTCGTCGCCCCTTTCCGCGGCGGCGCGGTCGAACGAGCCGGCGGGAGGCTTCGGCGCGCCAAGCGCCAGCTGATAGAAGTGCAGCGGCGCCAGCTTCGCGGTGACCTTGTCGGGTTCCATGCGCACGTGCCCGAAGCCATTGGCCGCGGCAATCGGAAACTGCTCGCGGTTGTCGAGGCGCGGATCGAAGAACGTGCCGCTGCCGTGCATCTCGAGGGTCGCGACCAACGCGTTCCAGTGGGTGACCGATCCCCAGCCGGTCCAGGTGTGCAGGTTCACGCCGGCAAGGCCGAACGCCGGCGGAATGAGCGTGGCCGCCGGTCGCCCGTCAGGACGGAAGGCCTTGCCGTCCAGGCTCAGCTCCGCGTCGAATTTGCCGGGCCCCCAGCTTCTCAGCACCGAGCGCACCGTTCCGCTGCTCACGCCGAGCAGATCCTGGAACGGCTGCATCGAAGGCGCGAGCGCGACGATCGCCCCGACGTTCAGATCGCGGTTCGCCCACCCATCGAGGCGGCGGCCGATCCCGGGCGCCATCGAATCGTCCACGCTGGAATGGCAGAGCGCGCACTGGATGCCCACGGATCGCAGCGTGCCGTTCGATTTGAAGAACCCGGTCACGCCCAGCACCGCATTCAACTTCAGCAGCGCGAGCGTGTTCGCCGGATCGTCGAGATTCAGCTTGCCCTGCTGAATCGCGGACACGACTTCCGGCGGAAGCGCGCGGCTGTCCACCTTCAATCCGAGCGACAGCGCCATCCGCGGCGAAAGGCCCGGGCCCTCGCCGCCGAAGCGCGAGCCCTCGATCGCCTGGTGCAGCCTCAGCGCGCCGCCCCAGAACGCTTCATCACCGAAGGTGTCGAACCGGAAGATCCGGCGGCCGTTGCGGATCGTGGCCGCGGCGCGGCTGACAATGAAACTGGTGGTGCCGGTGTCGCCAAGCGAGGTCGCTGCCGCATTGAACTCGCCGGCAGCATCTTGTGAATCCGCAGCGGCTACAGGTTGTTGCGCGGCGATCCGACGTGGATTCGCAATCGTGATGGTGAGAATTGCCGCGAGCGACACCGAGAGGCTCAGCGCAACGGCGTTCGTCCATCGCATACGTCCTTCTCCTTTTCCGCCATCGCTGTCGATCACCGGCAAATCGATGCAGCGCGCAGAGAGCAAAAGACACACCACGGGCGCCTGTGACGCGATCGCGGCGAGCTCAAGTGGAGAAGGACGGCGATCTACAGCTTCGCGAGCTGACCGCGGCGCAAGCGCCGATACAGCTCCAGCGCGTCGCGAATGATCTGCACCGCCTCGACCGGCCCCTGCAGATCTTCGACAACGACCTGTTTGTGTTCGAGCGTCTTGTAGTCTTCGAAGAAGCGCCGCACTTCGCGGAGCACGTGGCCGGGCAGCTGGTTCTGGTCGGTGTACTCGGCAAACGCGGGATCGTTGACGCTGACGGCGACGATCTTGTCGTCCACGCCCTTCTCGTCGCGCATCCGCATGACGCCGATCGCCCGCGCCTCGACGATCGTCAGCGGATAGACCGGCTCCTGACCGAGCACGAGAGCATCGAGCGGATCGCCATCGTCGCAGAAGGTGCGGGGAATGAAGCCGTAATCCGCGGGATAGTAGACGGCGCTGTAGAGGACGCGATCCAGGCGCAGCAGCCCGGTCTCCTTGTCCAACTCGTACTTGTTCCTGCTGCCCTTCGGGATCTCGATGACGACGGGAAACGCCGTCGCGATCAGCGCGTCGTCGATGTAGCTGTCGTGCCAGGGATGCATGCGGGAAGGCTCGCGGAAAAGCGTATCACGAAGCCTCCGCGCGGCGTCTCGCGTGGCGCGGCGGGTCCGCGCGCTGCCGCGTCGCCGGCATCGAACTGGCGCGGCTCGTCGAGCAGCCTACGTTCGAGGCGGATGGATGACCTCGATGCCGCGCATGTACGAACGCAGCGCCTCGGGGACGATCACGCTGCCGTCCTTCTGCTGATAGTTCTCGAGCACCGCGATCAGCGTGCGGCCCACGGCCAGCCCGGATCCGTTCAGGGTGTGGACGAAATCCGCCTTGCCCGTGCCGTGGGGACGGTGGCGGATGCCGGCGCGCCGCGCCTGGAACGCCTCGGTGTTGCTGCACGACGAGATCTCGCGATAGGTGTTCTGGCTGGGCAGCCACACTTCGATGTCGTAGGTCTTCGCCGAGGCGAATCCCATGTCGCCCGTGCACAGCAGCACGGTGCGATACGGCAGTTCGAGGCGCTTGAGGACTTCCTCGGCGTTCGCGGTCAGCGCTTCCAGCTCGGCGTACGACTGGTCGGGCGTCGTGAACTTCACCAGCTCCACCTTGTCGAACTGGTGCTGGCGAATCAGTCCGCGCACGTCGGCGCCGTACGATCCCGCTTCGCTCCTGAAGCACGGGGTATACGCGGTGTAGCGCAAGGGCAGCTGCCGGCCGTCGAGGATTTCGCCGCGATGCAGGTTGGTGAGCGGGACTTCCGCCGTGGGTATCAGATAGAGATCCCACTCGCCGGCGATCTTGAAGAGATCCTGCTCGAATTTCGGCAGGTTGCCGGTGCCGCGCAGGGCGTCGGCATTGACGAGAAAGGGCGGCTCGACTTCCGTGTAGCCGTGCTCGCGCGTGTGCAGGTCGAGCATGAAGTCGATGAGCGCGCGCGCGAGCCGCGCGCCGTCGCGCAGCAACACCGCGAAGCGCGAGCCGGACATCCTCGTCGCGCGCTCGAAATCCAGAATGCCCAGCGCCGGCCCGAGATCCCAGTGTGGTTTTGGTTCGAAGTCGAACGTCCGCGGCTCGCCGTGGCGCCGGACTTCCACGTTGTCGGCGGCGCTCGCGCCGACCGGCACCGACGCGTGCGGCACGTTCGGAATCGTCATCAGCAGCGCGGCGCGGCTGGTCTCGATCTCGTCGAGCTGCGCTTCGAGCTGCTTGATCTGCTGGCCGCGCGCCTTGTTCTCGTCGAACATGTGCGAGGCGTCACGGCCGTCCTTCTTCGCCCGCGCCACTTCGGCGCTGGCCGCGTTCTGATCGCGCTTGAGCCCTTCGACCTGTTGAATCAACTGACGCCGCCGCGCGTCCAGCTCGCGCAGCGGCGCGACGACGGGCGCCGGATCGCTCCCGCGGTGAGCGAGTGCGGCCTCGAGCCGGTCGAGATGGTCGCGGACGAACGCGGGATCGAGCATGGGCTAAATCCTATATCGGCGGCCGGGCGCTCTGGGATAGCATCCAGCCATGGCGCAGAAGGTCCGCAAGGCGGTGTTTCCGGCCGCAGGGCTCGGCACTCGATTTCTCCCGGCGACGAAGGCGCAGCCGAAAGAGATGCTGCCGCTCGTCGACAAGCCGATCATCCAGTACGGCGTCGAGGAAGCGCTCGCGTCCGGCGCCGACAACATCATCCTGGTGACCGGCCGCGGCAAGAACGCCATCGAGGATCACTTCGACGTCTCGGTCGAACTCGAGACGTTCCTCGAGGCGCGCGGCAAGACCGAACTGCTGAACGAAATCCGCAAGATCTCGAACCTGATCAACGTGTCGTACGTGCGGCAGGGCGAGCCGCTCGGCCTCGGCCATGCCGTCCTCGTCACGCGCACGCTCGTCGGCCCTGAACCCTTCGCCGTCATCCTCGGCGATGACGTGATCGATGCCAACCCGCCGGCGCTGCGCCAGATGATCGACGTCTTCGAAGAACTCGACGGCCCGGTGCTCGCGATCGAGGAAGTGCCGAAACAGGACGTCAGCGCCTACGGCATCATCGACGCCGAAGAAGTGCGGCCGGGCGTCTACAGGATTCGCGATCTGGTCGAGAAGCCGACGCGCGACGAAGCGCCCTCGAACCTCGCGATCATCGGGCGCTACGTGCTCACGCCGGACATCTTTCCGGCGCTCGAGGAGACGGCCAAGGATCGCACGGGGGAGATCCAGCTGACCAACGGGCTGCGCCGTCTGCTGCGCGAACGTCCGATCTACGGCTGCCGCATCGACGGCGTCCGCCACGATACCGGCAACAAGCTCGGGTTCCTCCGCGCCGTCGTCTACTTTGCGCTCCGGCGGCCGGATCTCGCCGGGCCCTTCCGCGACTACCTGCGCGGCATCGATCTGGGCCAGGCGACCGGCGCCCGCCGCTAGTGGACTAGTCCTTTTTCGCTCCGCTGTCGGCAGGCTTGCTGGTCGATGCCGGGGTGTCGCTCGTCGATGATGACGTGGACGAGGAGGAGGTGCCGGATCCGGAGGACTTGCCGCCGTCGCCGGCCGGTTTGCGCGCGTAGTCCGTGACGTACCAGCCCGATCCCTTGAACTGAATCGCCGGCGACGACAGCAGCTTCTTCACCGGCCCGCCCCCGCAATGCGGACAGACGTCCACCGGCGGATCCGAAAACTTCTGGATCTTCTCGAACCGCCGCTGGCACGACTCACACTGGTATTCGTACAGAGGCATAACTACTCAATCATCGCACCATTGTGCTCGCCGAGCATCAGATCGCGATGCAGCCACAGCGGGACGGTGCCGTTGCCGAGCAGCCGATCGTGAAAATCGCGCAGCGTGAACTTTGCGCCCATCGCCGCCTTGTAGTCCTCGCGCAGCTTGAGGACCATGAGCTTGCCGGCCGTGTAGAGCACATACGACGGATCGAACGTGCCGCGCTCGGCCTCGCGCCGCGCCGCCGCCTCTTCGAGAAAGGCTTCATCGCGGAAGAAGCGCACGCCCTGTTCGACGGAGAGATCCTCTCAGAGCAGCCGCAGGCCGAAGACGAACCGGCACAGCCGGATGAGCGCTTCGGCGAGCTGGCCAAGCCGGATCGCGGGATCGCTGCGGCGGAAGCCGGCTTCGACCATCATCTGCTCCGAGTAGTGCGCCCATCCCTCGACCATCGCCGCTGACGAAAACAGGATTGACTTGCGCAGCGTCGACGTGACCTGACGCAGGTGCTGGTAGTGCAGGAAGTGACCGGGATACACCTCGTGGATCGAGATCGACCACAGCGCGCCGTAGTTGAAGTCGCGCAGGTGCTCCTCCTGCCGTTCCGCCGGCCAGGCGGGGTCGACGTCGGTGATGTAGTAATACGCCCGCAGCGGCCGGCTTTCGAACGGGCCCGGCGTCCACATGCTCGCGAAGGTCCACCGATAGAAGCGTGGCGTCGGCGCGACCTGCACGCGCGCCGCGTCGGGAAGCGAGACGAGATCCTGGCGTTGAATGAACGTCGCGAGCTCGTCGAGCTGTTGCTGCGCGGTCGCCACCACCTGACCGGCGGGCGGGTGCGCCGCTTTGGCGCGCGCCCAGGCGGCAACGGGGTCCCTGGAATCGAGCGTCGAGGCCGCGCGGCGGAACTCCTCCTGCGTGGCGCTCAACTCGCGAAGCGCGATGGCGAGCAGCCGATCGGCGTCGAGCGTGATCCCTACGTCGAGCGCGAGCTTCTGCTGAAGGCGCTCGCGGCCGAGGCGAAAGGAGCCCCGCGCGCGCGGCGCGAGATCGTTCTCGAGATAGGTGATGTACGCGCCGAGCGCCTGCGACGCCTCCGTCGACGCGTCCGCGAGGTCGCTGAGCAGGTGCAGATCGTCCAGGCTGGCGAGCGCCCGCGGGAGATCGTCTTCGATGAACCGCTGCGTGCCCCGGAGGCTCTCGAGGCCGACCTTGATGAAGATGCCGGGCGGGTCCTTGATGTTGTCGCGCGCCGCCCGCATCAACCGCGGCACCTGGTGCAGCTTGGAGACGACGCGGCGGGCCCGCTCCGGCAGCGGGGCGTAGTCGAAGAGGGCCTGCCCGGCCAGGCTGGTCGCAATCAGGTCGCCGTAGTACTGCGGGCTGCGGTCCCAGGTCCGGACGTTCTCGAGCTCGAACAGGCGCGAACGGATGTTCGCCTCGAGGGCGGGGCGCTCGAGACGCTCGGTCGTGGTGAGCCGGGCCGGGTCGATCGAAGCCAGCCGGCGCGAGAACCCTCCGAGCGTGCGGACCTGCGCGTCAATGGCGGCGCGGCCCAGATCCTCCAGGAGGTCGTCGTGCAGGTGGACGCCGTCGAACGTTGCGTTGGTGGGATGGACCTCGTGCAGCCACGCGAGGTACTCGTCGACGAAGTGAGGCAAAGGTTCGGCGGAATACATCTGGTACAATCGACGCCCCACGCATGTCCGGCATCCTGTACGTGGTCGCCACTCCCATCGGCAACCTCGAAGATGTCACCTTGCGGGCCCTCCGGATCCTGCGCGACGTCTCCCTCATCGCTGCAGAGGACACCCGCCGGACCGGCAGGCTTCTCCAACACTACTCGATCTCAACGCGCACGACGAGCCTGCACGAGCACAACGAACACGAGAAAGGGCCGCGCCTCGT
>JABFWM010000615.1 GCA_013362195.1 Acidobacteriota bacterium | reverse complement strand
TTGCGTCGTATCACGCGCAGGGCGTCTTCAGCCCGCCGGGCACCGGGTTGTGGCACGTAGGGCGGGTCTTCAGACCCGCCGCGGGGATCAGTAACTGGGAAGATAGGGCTGCAGGTAGCGCGTGATGATGGTGAGCTGCCCCGTGAAGATCAGCACGCCAATCGCGACGAGCAGCACGCCGGATGCCACTTCAATGGCGTGGTAGTACTTGCGAATCCGCTTCGTCGCCGAGAAGAACTGATTGATGGCGAGCGACGTGAGCAGGAACGGGATCCCCAGACCCATCGAATAGACGGCGAGGAGCGTGACGCCCTCGGAGATGCTGTTCTTCGATCCCGCGATCGCGAGAATTCCGCCGAGGATCGGACCGATGCACGGCGTCCACCCGAACGCGAACGCGAGGCCCACGACCAGCGCGCCCAGCGGTCCCGCCGGTTTGCGCTGCGTCTGCATCCGCTTCTCCGTCTCGAGAAAGGCGAGACGGAAGACGCCCATCGTGTGCAGTCCGAAGACGATCAGAATGGCGCCGGCGATCTTGCTGAGCAGCGGCAGCTGGTCGAGCAGGAATTTGCCAACCGCGGTCGCGGTCGCGCCGAGCGCGATGAACACAATCGAGAACCCGAGAACGAACGCGAGCGACGTCACGAACACCTGGGAACGCGACGCGGTCGTCGACGCTTCGCCGCGCATCTCCTCGAGCGATACCCCCGAGACGAACGAGATGTAGCCCGGGATCAGCGGCAGCACGCACGGGGAAACGAACGACAGAAAACCGGCCGCAAACGCGGCCAGCAACGTCACGTTCTCGTTCATGGCGACTCAGTCCCGCTGCAGCAGCGGAATCATCCCGGGGATCGACGTCGCCTCGGGTCGGCCAGCGAACTTCACCGGCGGCAGGTCCTGGAACATGACGTCCCACTTCCATCGCTCCGACGGATTCGACGCCTGCAGCCAGTGCCGCGCCGTCATCGGGCGGGCGAACGTCAGGTTCGCAAGCTGCGCGTAGGCCGGATTGCCCGACATCGCCGCGGCGACATCCGCGCGCACCTGCGCGCTCGCGGTGTAGTCGAGCGTCACGCCAAGCGCGAGCCCGAGATTGACCAGAATCTGCCAGTCTTCGAGCGCGTCCCCGGGCGCTGGCAGCGCGCGTGAGGATGCCTGCACCCGGCCCTGGCCATTCACATAGGCCGCGTCCTTCTCGAGCGAGGATGCGCCCGGCAGGACGATGTCGGCGGCCCGCGCCAGATCGGTGAGCAGCACGCTCTGCACGATCAGCAGCGGCAGCGCGCCGGACTTCCGCGCCTCGATGACCCAGGAGACGTCGCCGATCGAGCCGGCGGGACCGGGATCGAACACGAACAACGCCTGCACGCCTCCGCGCTCGACCTGTTGACGGAATGCCGAGATGTCGGCCTGGCCGTCGGCAGCGGCCCGGACCGGGAAGCCCATGTCGCGCGCGCCGTTGACGTTCGGCGCGTCAACCGGTGGAATCTGGAAGGTGGCCTGCGGGGACTGCGGCTTCTCGCGCGTCCGCCAGCTGATCGCGACGCCGTCCTCCGGCATGCCGAAGCTCGCGCCGAGACGCCCGAGCAGGAACAGCTCCTCGAGCGACGCGTGGGCGGAGGTCAGAAAGCGGAGGGCGCCGGTGCCGCCGCCGGCGGAGATCCGATCGGCCGCTTTCGCCAGCGCTTCGCGCCAGTCAACCGGCTGCTGCAGGCCGGCCTCGTCTTTCAGCAGCGGACGCCGCAGGCGATCGTCGCCTTCGATCCAGTGGTAATCGAACCGGCCGATGTCGCACATCCAGTAGCCGTTCACGTCGGGGTTGAAGCGCGGCGTGATCCGGACGAGCCGGGCGCCCTTCGCCCACTCCGGCTTCGCCCGGAGCCATGCGCTGGTGTTGCAGCCCCGCTCGCAGAACGTGCAGATCGTGTCGACGACCTCGGGGTTGTCCCAGGGACGCGACTTGAAGCGGTAATCCTTCGTCGTGAGCGCGCCCACCGGGCAGACGTCCATCAGGTTGCCCGAGAGCAGCGAGTGCACCCCTTCATCCTGGAACGACGCGATTTCGCTGCCATACCCCCGGTCGACGATGTTGATCTGCGCGTCGGCCGCCACTTCCCGCATGAACCGGACGCACCGCGTGCAGAGGATGCAGCGGTTCCGGTTGAGCATGATAGTCGGCCCGAAGTCGACGTCGGCTTTCACGCCTTCCCCATCGAACACGCGGCGCGGAAAGTCCATGCGGCTTTCGTTCGGACCGAAGGAATACGAAAAGTCCTGGAGGGGGCACTCGCCCCCCTTGTCGCAGACCGGGCAGTCGAGCGGGTGGTTGATCAGGAGGAACTCGAACACGCTCGCCCGCGCTTCGACGACGTCGGGCGTCTGCGTGAAGACGACCATCCCCTCGGCGGCGGGCGTCGAGCACGACGTCTGCAGCTTCGGCATCTTCTCGATTTTCACGAGGCACACGCGGCAGGACCCGTCGATCCCGAGACCCGGGTGGTAGCAGTAGTACGGGACCTTGATGCCGTGCTCGATGGCGGCCTGCAGCACGGTCTTGCCCTTGTCGACCGCGACCTGCCGTCCATCAATCGTGAGGGTGACGGTTTCCATAAACGACGATCTTATATCAAGAGAGATGCTTGACTCGGCGGCCGCGGAGACCTAGATTGAGCGCAATCGTCCGGCCACCTGTCATCCCAGCAAAGGGGCCCTTATGGACGCGCTACGACTCCGCCTCGGTCCCGTCGTGGAGTGGGCGATTGCCGCCGCGTTTCTCGCGGGGACCGTCGCCGTGGCCTCGCTGATCCTTCAGGAATTCCGGGTGCCGCGGCCGCTGGCGCCGGTGGCGCGCACCGAGGTCGAGAGCACGCCCGCGGCGGTGCCGACGCGCGCGGTCTCGGTGCCGGTGCTCCCGTTCCAGGATGGCAAGGAGGTTCGCATCGGCGACACCGCGGCGGCGGTGGCCGCGCGGCTCGGACGCGCCGCCGAAAGCGGACGCCAGGACGTCGATCGCGGACGGCTCGGCGAGCGGCTGACGCGCTATTACGAGTACGCCGGGTTCCGCTTCATTCTCGTGTTCGAGCCGTTCGAGCGGAACGGCGAACCGCGCGTCGGCGCTATTTACCTTCCCTGATCTCCACGAGCGCGGCGCCGTCGCGATTCACGTCGATCTCGCGCAGCGCGCGCTTCAACGGCACGGTGCGCTCCGTCACCTTCCCGGTCAGCGCGACGAGCAGATCCTCGCTGGTGCCGTCCGCATACGACAGCGTGACCGTGACCGCCACGTCGAACACGTCGTCCTGACGCTGCTCCAGTCGAATCGCCACCCGTGACGCCGATCGATCGGCCTGCCAGGTGACGTCGACCACCGGAATGGCGCTGCCGAAAATCCATCGCTCGAAGAAGCGCTCGAGCGACACGCCCGCCGCCTTCTCCATCGCCGCGCGGAAATCGCCCGTCCCGGCCTTCTTGAATCGCCAGGTGACGTAGAAGTCGCGCAGCCCCCGGAAAAAGGCCTCGTCTCCGACGAGGCGCCGCAGCATGTGCAGCACCATCGCGCCCTTGTTGTAGACGAGCGCGCGGAAGACGCGGCCCTCGCCCTTGATGTGGCCGAGACGATAGCCGAGATACACGGCGCCCTGCGCCGACATGTCCACGCCCCATCGCCGCATCTGCCGCACCACGCTCGCGAACTGGTCGGGCCCGCGGTCGCGGTCCGCATAGAGCGCGGCGAAGTATTGCGCGAATCCCTCGCTGAGCCACTGCTCGTGGTAGTTCTTCCCGCCCACCGCCTGACCCCACCACTGATGCGCGATCTCGTGCGCGAGAAAGAAGTTCGCATAGTTGTCGAACGACACCGGATCGTTGCGCCAGACATAGGGCGACGTCGGCAGCGGTTGATTGAGGATGGCAAAGTAGGCCGGACTGTGGCCGCCGGGCAGGTCGCTTTCGGTCAGGGCAAGCGTGAAGCTGCTGTACGGCGCGTCGCCGAGAAGCGACGTGTAGAACCGCAGAATGTCGGTCGCGCGTTCCGTGAACCCGCGGGCGCGATTGAACTGCCGCGGGTTGGCCTGCACCGAGAGCGTCAACGCCGACGATGCCTCCGCGCCGCCGCCGTCGGATCGCAGCGCCTCGGCGGCCGGCGACGAGGGCGCGCGAATCGCGTCGGTAGACGCGGGCAGGTTCAACTGCACCGCCTCGGTGGCGTTGAAGCGGCTGATGACGCACGCAAGATACCGAACCGGCTGCGCCGTAGCGAATTGATACCGCTTGCCCCCGCGTCGCAGCACGAGCGACGGCGGCACCGGCTGCGGTGGACCTTGCGGCGTGCCGGTCGCGACGACGTCGAAATCCGCCGGCACGGAAATCGACAGCCGCGCCTCCGCGTAGCCCGTCACGGTGCCCTGCGGATACCAGAAGCTGTTGTTGCTGTACAGGTAGTTCGGCTCCGGGGGAATGATGAGCGCCTCGCTCGTGTTGACCCGGTCCTGCTGCACGGCGATCGTTTCCCGATCGAGCTGCTGCGGTTCCAGCCGGCCGCTGTAACGGACCGTCAGCTCCATCTCGGTTCCAGGCGTCAGGATCGCCGGCAGCGACACCAGGACGCTCGACTGGCGCACCACGCGCAGGTGCAGCAGGCGCCCGAACTGCGGCGAGGTGATGCTGCGCACGACGAGCGGCTCGGCGAGCTTGATCGTCAGCGTCGTGATCGCCGTGTCGCGGGTGCGCAGCCGCAGGCGCGCCACGCCGTCGATCCAGAGCCGCTCGGGGACGAACGTCGCGTCGACTTCGTAGCCGACGACGTCATAGTCCTTTTGCTCGTCTTCGCTGAAGAAGCGTCCGCGCTGCGCCAGCTTGGCCTCCGACGCGTAAATGGAGATGTTGCGGTGGCGCTGCCGGTCGAAGAACGAGATGTCCTCGGGTTCCGATCCGGAGCGCGCATACGTCAGCGCGCCGTATTTCTTCGTCACGATCTCCGACACGAAATCGTTCATCGTCGGCGTCAGCGACCAGCGGTCGCCGCTCAGATCGCCGAGATCGATCTCGAAGCTGCGGGGAAGAAAATTGTCGAAGACCTGGGTCGCCCGTTTGAGGTCGCCGTTGTCCACGGGCCGCGCCGTCAGCGACGTGCTGGCGATGCGCTGCGCGAAGTCGTACGGGCTGATCCGCAGGTAGACGGCGTCGAAGTCCGCGCTGAGCGCCTCCGCGCCGCAGAAGATCCGGATCTGCACGCGTTCGGATTCGGGCTTCGGCGCAAACTGCATGCGCCCGCGCCCGAGCAGGACGAGCGCCGTCGGCCCGTCGTTGGTGCGCGCGAGGAACGCGCGCCCGGACGGAAGCGACAGCGAGAGATCCGGCGCGTCGATGACGAGATCCCTGACGTCGTATTCGGTCCCACCGTCGAGCGACAGACGATAGAGGCCGCCAACGACCGAGAGACGCTCAATCGCCGCGATCTGCCACGGCGCCTCGGCGGGGGTCGCGGCGACCGGCGGCGCGACGTCGAGGCGCCACGTCGAGACCTGGCCCTCGCGGTTCCGGTCGATGAGGATCTCGATGATGATCCGGTCGCGCCCGTTGGAGAGCCGCGCGCGATCGCGCTCCTTGACGGTGACGCTGGTCGGGGGCGCGGACACGAGCGACGACACGAAGTCGCCAAGCGCCGCGCCGTCGATGTCGTATCGGGCGAGCCCGCGCACCGACACTTCCTGTCCGCTCCGCGCCGCATCTTCGATCGCGAGCACGAGGCGATCGATCCCGTCGATAGGGGCAGGCGTTGTCTGCGCTGCCGCCGAAGGGGGCCACAGGCAGCACAGTCCGACCAGGATCGCGAGGGTGCGCATGCGACACGCCTATTAGACACCGCCTGTCGAGCCCCCGGGACCCGGGGGACGAGGCACGCCGCAGGGGAGACCAGCTACGCTCGCCGCAGGACGAGCACCGTCAAATCGTCCGTGAAGCGCGAGTCCTTCGCATGCGTTTCGACGGCCCGCAGGATCGCTCTCGCCACGTCGGAGGAGGGCGCGTCTCCGCTCAGCGCCACGACCCGCTCGAGGCCGATCTCTTCGAATGGCTGCCCGCCCGGGTCCTCCGCCTCCGTGACGCCGTCGCTGTAGAGGACGAGCAGGTCGCCCGCGCCGACGAACGTCTCGCGCGCCTCGTAGGTCGATCCGTCGAACATGCCGAGGGCGATGCCCGTCCCGTCGAGGCGCTCGATCGCACCAGTCGCCCGGCGCAGCAGCGGCGGGTTCTGCCCGGCATTGACGTAGACCAGCTGTCCCGTCCCGGGCGTGTAGATCGCGTAGAACAGCGTGATGAACCGCGAGCCAGGCGTGTGGCGGCAAATCTGCCGATTGAGGCGGGACACCAGCGCGGTCGCCTCGAGTTCCTCGTCGACCAGGGTTCTGAGGACGGCGAGGAGCAGCGCCATCAGGAGCGCGGCCGGACTGCCCTTCCCGGCCACGTCGCCAATCGTCACGATGACGCGGCCATCGCGCTGCGGCAGCACGTCGTAGAAGTCGCCGCCGACCGTGTTCGCGGGGCGCGTGAGGCCGCAGATCTCGGCGTCGCCGGCGCGGGAGGTCCCCGTCGGCAGCATCGCGAGCTGAATCTCCCGCGCAACCTCCAGTTCTCCCTTGAGCGACAGCCGGTCGGCCACCTCCAGCAGCACCAGCAGGTTGACGAGGACGATGCTGATGAGCAGGGCGAAGGTGCCGTCGGCCCATTGCGGCGCGACGACCTGGATCGTGAAGAACGGCGTGCCGAACGGAATGCTGACCCGTCCGAAGCCCTGAAACAGCTTCAGGACCCCGATCAGCGCGACGGCGAGGGCAATGAGATAGAGCGCGCGTCGAGCGGGCGACAGCTTCAGCGTGAAGGCGACGAAGACCTGCCGCACACGGAGCAGCGATCGCCGCCACCAGGGCTCGTGGGCCAGACGATCCTCGTCGAGCCCGCGCGAGAAATACTGGTACGCCTCGCGCGTGTCGCGCGTGAAGAGCCGCTGCAGATCCTCGGCGGTGACGTCGCGCGCCACGTCGCGCGTCCAGGCGTCGAACCAGTGCGGCCCCGATGCGGACCCGGGAGCGGTGGCCATCAGCGTCAGATCAGTCCAAGCTCGCGTCCGACCGCGGCAAACGCGTCCAGCGCGTACTGCAGGTCTTCTCGTGTGTGCGTCGCGGTGACGATCGTTCGCACCCGCGCCTTGTCGCGCGCGACGGTTGGAAAGGCGATCCCCTGCGCGAAGACCCCCCGCTCGAACAGCTTGTCGGACAGCAGCATCGCCTTCGCGCCGTCGCCGGCGATCACCGGCGTAATCGGGCTTTCGCTCATGCCGGTGTCGAACCCGAGCCGCTGCAGCCCCTCCTTGAAGAAACGAGTGTTGTCCCAGAGACGTTCAATGAGGGCGGGCTCCTCGAGGAGCACGTCGATGGCGGCCATGCAGGCGAGCACGACGGCCGGCGGATGCGAGGTCGAAAAGAGGAAGGGCCGGGCGCGGTGGTAGAGGAACTCGATGAGGTTCGCGTTGCCCGCGACGTAGCCGCCAAGCGCGCCAATCGCCTTCGACAACGTCCCCACCTGGATGTCGACCCGGCCGTGAACGCCGAAGTGATCGATGGTGCCGCGCCCGTTGCGGCCGAATACGCCGCTTGCGTGCGCATCGTCCACCATCATGATGCAGCCGGTCTCTTCAGCGAGGTCGCAGAGCGCGGGGAGCGGCCCGAGGTCGCCGTCCATGCTGAAGACGCCGTCGGTGATGAGGAGCTTGCGCTGGGAGGCCGGGAGCTGCTGGATGATGCGCCGCGCCGCGTCCACATCTTTGTGGGGAAAGACCTTGATCGCCGCGCGGCTGAGACGGCACCCGTCGATGATGCTGGCGTGATTCAGTTCGTCCGAGATGACGACATCGTCCTTGGTCAGGATCCCGGAGACGGTGCCGGCGTTCGCCGTGAAGCCGCTCTGGAACACGACGACCTTCTCGACCTGCTTGAAGTCCGCGAGCTTGCGTTCGAGCGCCATGTGGATGTCCATGGTGCCGGCGATGGTGCGGACCGATCCGGTGCCGACGCCGTACTCTTCAACCGCCTTCAGCGCGCGCTCGCGCAGCCGGGGATGTGTCGTCAAACCGAGATAATTGTTCGACGACAGGTTGACTACAGACTTGTGATCGAAAGTCGTGTGCGCTTTCTGTTCGTCCTCGAGGATCCGCAGTTGTCGGTAGAGCTTCTGATCCTTCAGTGTTTGCAGCTCAGTCGCGAGGTACGCGAGCGGGTCGACGCGCATAGAAGGCGAGTATAGACCGGTTGGTCGAGGCGCCACTTCCGCGTTCGCGTTGGCATTCGCATTGAACTCGCGGGTCTTCGGAGGGGGCAACGCGGAGGAAAATTCACCGCGTCTGCTGCGCTGCGGTATGCGAAGGGTGCTTATGAGCAACCCGGGTGCGATCAGGCGATCGCTCTTTGGCGACGTGGTGCTCGTCGCGTTCCTCCTCGCCCAGGCGTCCGACGGCGTGCTGACGTATGTGGGCGTCAGCACCTACGGGATTCACATCGAAGGCAACCCGATTCTCGGCTGGCTGATGACAACGATGGGTCAGGGCGCCGCGCTGGCCACCGCCAAGTCGGCCGCGGGCGCCTTCGGGATCGCCCTGCACCTCACGTCCGTCCATCGCGTGGTCGCCTTGCTCACGGCCTTCTACGTCGCCGCCGCGGTGCTGCCGTGGATTGGCATCCTCTACGTCTGGGCGTCGTAGTACCTGAAAGAGCGAAGCGGTGAGCTCCTAATCGTTCTCCGCCAGGATCCGCTCCCCGACCACCTGCAGAATCGCCGCGGTGGGGATGGCGAGGATCGCGCCGAGAATCCCCAGCAGCTCTCCACCCACCAGCAGCGCGACGATGACGGTGACGGCGCTGACGCCGACCTGCCGCGACATCACCTTCGGCACCAGCACGTGGTTCTCGAACTGCTGCTGGACGACGAAGAACACCAGGACGAACAGCACCTTCTTCAGCGAGATCGTCGCCGCCACCGCAAGCGCCGGGATCGCGGCGAGGATCGGGCCGACGACGGGAATCATCTCGCCGACGGCGGAAATCATCGCGAGCACGTAGAAGAACGGGATGCCCAGTGCCCACAGGCCGACCGCCGACGTCACCCCGATGATGCTCCCGAGCAGGACCTGTCCGCCAAGCCACGCGCTCACTTTCTCGGTCACCTCGCGCGCCCCGCGCGCCGCCTCGGGGCGGCGCTCCCGCGGAAACAGCCGCAGGAGCAACGCGCGGAGTCGGTCGGCATCGACCAGGATGTAAAAGGTGAGGATGAGGATCGTCACCACGCCGAAGATGCCGCCGGCGACGTTGACGACCGCGCCGGCGACGGCGCCCACCGCGTCACCGCTTCGCCCGGGCGCGCGCTGCATCGCTTCGCGCAGCGTCAGGTGCTCTTTCAGGATGCCGCGATCGATCAGGAACTGCTGCCCCTTGTCGAACATCTCGGGGAGCTGCCGCCACAACGACTGCGCCTGATGGACGAGCGGCGGAAAGATGAGGAACCCGATCAGGAAGAGCGTTCCGAGGATCACCAGGTAGAGCACGAGGATCGCGAGCCACCGCGGAAAGCGCTTCGATCCGATCGGGAGCACCTTCTGGCGCTCGATCAGCCGCACGATCGGGCTGAAGCCGACGGCCAGCAGCCCGCTGACATAGACGAGGAGCAGGGCATGGCGCGCGAGGAACGCGCACCAGAGCACAATGACGCCGAAGAAGAACAGGAAGATCGCCCAGCGGATGTGCGCGCGCACGTCATCGCCGCGCAAGGAACTCCCCTGTGAACCGGGCGACCTCGTCATAGATCGTCGACAGCTCCGGCGGCGGCGCCAGGAACACGACGCGGAAGAACCCGTCCTGCGGCGCCGCGCCGAAGCCCGAGCCGTACACGCACAGCACGCCGGTCGCGCGCAGCAGGCCGAGGACGTACTCCTCGTCGGTGGCGCCGTCCGGCAGCTCCACCTTCGGCATCGCATAGAACGCCGCCGCCGGCGCGACGACGCTCATGCCCTCGATGGCATTCAGGCGCGTCGTCGTCACCTGCGCGCGCTCGCGCAGCGCGGCGCGGAAGGTGGCCTCGTGGGATCGATCGCCGTCGAGGGCGGCGGAAACGGCGTACTGCATCGGTCCCGGCGAGCACAGACGTCCGTCGGCGAGCTTCTTGATGCCGGCCAGCACCTCGTCGAGGCGCTCGGTGCGTCCGACGGCCATCCAGCCGGCGCGCCATCCCGGCGCGAGGTACGCCTTCGATACCGAGGAGAACGAAATGACGGGCGCATCGGGATGCAGACTGGCCATCGGCGCGATCGGACCACTGTAGGCGAGATCGCCGTAGACTTCGTCCGCGAGCAGGGGGATGTTGTGGTGATCCGCGAGGTCGATCAACGCGCGGCGGATCTCGTCGGGATAGGTGGCGCCGGTCGGGTTGTTCGGATCGATCACGACGAGCGCGCGCGTGGCGCGCGTGACGAGGCGCCGCAGCTCGTCGGGATCCGGCAGCCAGCCGCGGCGGTGATCGGTGCGATAGAACACGGCCCGCGCGCCAATCTTCGCGAGCACGGCGGTGTAGAGCGGATAGGTCGGCGCCGGAATCAACACCTCGTCGCCCGCGTCCACGAGCGCGGTCAGGGCGAGCTCGATGCCTTCGGAGGTGCCGGACGTGATGATGACCCGGTCGGCCGAAACGGGCATGCCGCGGCCGCTCAGCTCGCGCGCGACGGACTCGCGGGCCGCCGGAATGCCGGCGGACGGGACGTACCCGTTACGGCCGTCGCGCATCGCGCGCGCCACCGCCTCGACCATGTGCGGCGGGGTCTCGAACCCGAAGATGATCGGGTCTCCAATATTAAGGTAGCGAACCGGACGGCCCGAGGCTTCCACCTTCCGGGCCTCCGCAACGATGTTGCGGATGGCGTAATTGAACCCGCCGACGCGGCGCGCCACGGGGATGGCGGAGGTCGTGCGCATCGAAAAATCTTACCAGAGGCACGAGTGTAAAAACGACGCTGCGGTTATCGACGCCCTGTGTAAGTTTTACGCGATTTTGCCGCTCAGCGTCGCGCTGCGCGGACACCTCATCGCGGGTAACTTGCTGAAATGCTCCATTTATCGGTTTGGCAACCAACTCGCAGGAGGGCGGAGACGTGAACGCGTGTCGCCTCCTGACGAGCGCTGCGGTGGCCGCCCTGCTGACCCTTTCGGCGGGTCGGGCAGGTGCGCAGGATCCGCAGGGCCCGACCCAGGAGCCGCGCGCCACGTTCAAGTCGGCGGTCGATGTGGTGTCGATTGCCGCGACGGTCCGCGACAAGCACGGGCGCTTCGCGCGCGACCTGAAGCAGGACGACTTCCTCGTGCTCGAGGGCACCGAGGCGCGGCCGATCATCGAGTTTCACGCCGCGCCTGACGCGCCGGTGCGCGTCGCGCTGCTCTTCGATGTGAGCGGCAGCATGCGCCTCGGGGCGCGGGTGGAGGAAGCGCGCCAGTCGGCGCGGCACGTCATCGGCGCCCTGCGCCTGAACGGCGGCAACGACGAAGCGGCGGTGTTCAGCTTCGACATGAACCTGCAGTCGCTGCAGCCCTTTACCGCCGACAGCAGCGCCATCGAAACGGCGCTGTCGCGGGTCGAGCCCTACGGGCAGACCTCGTTGTACGACGCGATCGCGCAGACGGCGCGCCGCGTCGCCGACACGTCGCCGGGGGATCGCCATCGCCGGGCGGTGATCGTGTTCACCGACGGCGTGGACACGAGCAGCGAGATGACGCCGGCACAGGTGTCGTCGATTGCCAGCGACATCGACGTGCCGGTGTACGTGATCACGATCGCGTCCGACCTCGACCAGAACGAGGGCGGCGAGGCGGGAGCGCAGTATCGCCACGGCGCGCCGGAAGGGAAGCTGCGCACCCTTGCCCGCTGGACGGGCGGCGAGTTGTTCGTGGTGAGCGCGCCGGCGCATCAGAGCGTCGCGGCGCGGCAGCTCGTCGACGAGCTGCGGCATCAATACGTGCTCGGGGTGAGCGCATCGGCGGCGTCGCGAAATGGATGGCACCCGTTGACCGTTCGGGTCAGGAACCGTGACCTGACCGTCCGCGCGCGATCCGG
>JABFWM010000143.1 GCA_013362195.1 Acidobacteriota bacterium | reverse complement strand
TGGAGATGAATACGCGGCTGCAGGTGGAACATCCGGTGACCGAAGCGGTCACCGGCGTCGATCTCGTTCGCGCGCAGTTGCTCGTCGCCGGTGGCGGGCCGCTGCCGTGGCGTCAGGAGGATCTGGCGCAGCGCGGACACGCGATCGAATGCCGCGTGTATGCAGAAGATCCGGCGAACGGCTTCCTGCCGCAGGCGGGGCCGCTGGCCCTCTATCGCGAGCCGTCCGCGCCGGGCGTTCGCATCGACAGCGGCGTCGAGGAAGGCGCCGAGGTGCCGGTGCAGTACGATCCGATGCTCGCGAAGCTGATCGCATACGGCGCCACCCGAGACGAGGCGCGGCGCCGGGCGGCGGCGGCCCTGCGATCGTTTCCCATTCTCGGCGTTCGCACGAACGTCGCGTTCCTCGCGGCCGTGCTCGAGCATCGGTCGTTTGCCGCTGGCGATCTGCACACCGGATTCGTCGACGAGCATCTGAACGATCTGCTGCGCGTGCCGCAGCCGTCGAGCGCCGTGGACGCGGTCGCGGCGCTCGTGCGCAGCGGGAGCGCCGCCACCGTCTCGCGCCCCGCCGAGCGCGTGCAGGATCCCTGGACGACGCTGGGCCGGTGGGGCCGATGAGCGACCCGACGCCACCGATCAGCGTCGCGGCCGGCACGACGACCGGGGAGTTCGTCGCGAGGACCGGCGACCGCGTCGATCGGCTGTACGCGATTCAGCGGGCCGGCACGACCTGGGTGTTTCACGAGGGCCACGTCTACGAGCTGCTGGCGGATGCCGGTGCGCGACGCCGCGGACGTGGCGCGCGCCAGCACGGGGAGCTGACGGCGCCGATGCCGGCGACGGTGGTCGCGATCAACGTGAAGGCGGGCGACGCGGTGACGCGCGGCGACATCCTGATCGTGCTCGAAGCGATGAAAATGGAGCTGCCGGTGCGCGCAGAGGGCGACGCGACGGTGTCGGCGATTCACTGCGCGGCGGGCGATCTCGTCCAGCCCGGCGTCGCCCTGATCGAACTCGACTGAGGGGCATGACGAAGCACGCCAAAATCGTGGAAGTGGGCCCGCGCGACGGGCTGCAGAACGAGTCGGTCGCGGTCGCGACGGCAGACAAGATCGCGTTCGTCAACCGCCTCTCCGAGGCCGGCCACATGGCGATCGAGGTGGCGGCCTTCGTCAGCGCGCGGCGGGTGCCGCAGATGGCGGATGCCGCCGAGGTGTTCGCCGGCATCTCGCGGCGGCCCGGCACGAAGTACGCGGCACTCGTACCGAACGTCACCGGCCTGGAGCGCGCGATCGACGCCGGCGCGGACGAAGCGGCGATCTTCGCGGCCGCTTCCGAATCGTTCAGCCGCAGCAACATCAATCAGACGATCGCCGAATCGCTCGACACCTACCGCACCGTCTGCGCGCGCGCGAGCGAGGCGCGCCTGCCCGTTCGCGCCTACGTCTCGACGGCCTTCGGCTGCCCTTTCGAAGGCGCGATCGATCCCGCGGCGGTCGCCACCGTGTCGGCGGCGTTGATGGACATGGGCGCGTACGAAATCGCGATCAGCGACACGATCGGCATCGCGCATCCCGGCCAGATCGGCCCCCTGCTGAACGAAGTCACGCGCCGCGTGCCGATCGAGCGGATCGCCTTCCACTTTCACGACACGCGCGGCACCGCGCTCGCGAACGTCCTGATGGCGCTGCAGCTCGGCGTCACCGCCTTCGACGCGTCGGCCGGCGGTCTGGGCGGCTGCCCGTACGCGCCCGGCGCCACCGGCAATCTCGCGACCGAAGACCTGCTCTACATGCTCGACGGCCTCGGCGTCGAGACCGCCGTGAGCCTCGCGAAGGTACTCGATGCGTCGACATTCATCGAGGAAAAGGTCGGCCACCCGCTCGCGTCGCGCTACGCCACGGCGCACAAGGCCGCACGCGCCCGCTGACCGGGCCGGCGGCCCGTCACGAACCTCACGCGAGTATCGCCGCACATGGACGCGGAGCCCGGGCAGTGCGCCGCTCGTTCATCTGCGCCGCACGCGCCCGCGGCGCTCGCGCAGCCACCCGTCGAAGCGCGCGTCGTCCCAGCAGTTGACGACGCGATCGGCGGGCACGCCGGCGATGCGCGCGTGCGCGATCGAGTAGTCGGTGAACGCGAGTTCGCCGATGCTGTGCGCGTCGCTGTCGAGCGCGAACACGCAGCCCTCCGCGAGCGCGACCTCGGCGAGCTGGTAGTCGATATCCTGCCGGTGCCAGTTGCCGTCGATCTCCACCGCGACCCCGACGCGCGCGGCCTCGCGGAACACCTTCGGCCAGTCCGCGGCCACGCCCGGGCGGCTGTTGTACATCCGCCCCTGCGGGTGACCGAGGATCGCCACCCCCGGCTCGCGCACGGCGGTGACCATGCGCACCGTCTGGTCCGTGTCGCGGCGCAGCAACGAATGCGGCGACGCGACGACGTACTCGAACGCGCGGCGCTCCTCCTCGTTCAAGTCCAGTGAACCGTCGGCGAGGATGTTGGCCTCGACGCCCTTGTAGACGCGGACGCGCCCGGCCAGCGATTCGTTGACCGCGTCGATCTCCGCGTGCTGCTGCGCGGCCGCCGCCATGCTCATGCCGCGCGCGATCGGCAGGCCGTAGGAGTGGTCGGTCACGCCGATGCGCGTCCACCCCAGCGCGATCGCGGCATTGGCCATCGCGGCGACGGATTCGACGCCGTCGCTCCACGTCGTATGCATCTGCAGGTCGCCGCGAAACCGCGTCACCGCGATCACTCCTGCGCCGAGCTTCGCGTCGAGCGCGAGCCGCATCGTGTGGCGGCTCAAAAAGCCGCGGCGGAAGCCGCGGCGCTTCTCGACGTCCGATCGCTTGGCATAGGCCGCGAGCGCCTTGTGTACCGACGGCGATTCGCCCTCGCGCACCAGCTCGGAGACGACCCGCTCCGTGGACGCCCCGAGGAACGGCACGTCGCGCAGCGTGCCTTCCGCGATCAACTCGCGGACGGAGCGGTCGAGCACGGCGCCGATGATCTTCGCCGCACGCTTGTATCCGAAACGGCTGCGCTCGTTGCTCTGCACGAGCGCGAGATCCTGCAGCAGCCCGGCCGCGATGATGTTGAGGTCTTCGTCGACGTGACGGCGCAGTGCCCGCCGAGCCGCGGAGGGGTGTGTCGCCAGCTTCACACCCGCCGCCGCGGCGATCGTCGACATTCGGTAACTATCTGTCGTTTCATGCGTTGTTCCAGCCGAACCTTTCGGGCACCACCTTTGCTGTTTCCCGTTCCGGAGGGTGAATGCCCGCTCGAGCTCTCGC